>CALDZS010000134.1 GCA_937944065.1 uncultured Amylibacter sp.
CCCTTGCGATTTGCGAAAACTATTTAGATCCACATCTGACTTTGCGACAACCATGTTATCGGCATCTTTAAATCTAGGTGCGGGTTCAGCACAAGCTGCCAACGGCGCAACAACAATCGCGCATACCACTAGATTTTTTAGCACCTCAATCGCCTTTCATTTCGTTACGGCTTTTATTCTTTTGAACCCAGTTCCAACTAGAATTGCACATATCCATTACATCCTTGGTGGTTTCAAAGCCTAATATTCTTTTTGCAAGACTTGGATCAGCGCAGTAAATCGTAACGTCTCCTGCGCGCCTTGGTTGGTTTTTGTGACGCAGATTTCGTCCGCAAGCAGCAGAATATGCTTTCAACATTTCCATGACAGATACCGCGCGTCCCGTTCCCAAATTTACCAAATGGCTACACTGCTTGTCTAACAGCGTTGCCCGCGACAGGACGTGGCCTCGCGCCAAATCATCCACATGAATATAATCGCGCAGACCAGTACCATCTGGCGTATCATAGTCCGTTCCAAACACATTTAGATGCGGTGCATTTCCCAAGGCAACTTCCGCAAGATAGGGCAGTAGATTGTTGGGTAAACTATTTGGGTCATCCCCGATCAACCCTGACGGATGCGCGCCAGCAGGATTGAAGTAGCGTAAAATCCCTACATTCAACCCAGCATCTGCAGCCTGTGCCTGGCTTAGAATCTGTTCGCTCGTCAGCTTGGTAAATCCATAGGGATTGGTGTGACTGACCTCTGCTGTTTCTGGCAAGCTTTTTTGTTCAGGATGTCCATAAACTGTCGCGCTGGACGAAAAGACAATATCTTTTAGGCCTGCCCGCTCCATCTCTTGCAACAAGATTATGATACCCGCAATGTTGGTTTCAAAATAGTCTAGCGGCCGCGCCACGCTTTCGGCCACAGACTTTCTGGCTGCTAGGTGAATAACAGCATCAAACTTTCGGCTGCTGAAACACGCCCGCAAGGATGTGCGATCTAAAATATCTGCCTCGATCACATCTGGTTTTTGCCCTGTAATCTGTTCCAACCGATCGGGCACATCTTTGCTGGCATTATCAAAGTTATCGTAAATCGTAACATCATATCCCGCAGCGATAAGCGCCACATAGATATGCGATCCTATATAGCCGGCGCCACCTGTTAACAGCACCTGTTTGGTCATGACAAAAGCCGGCGCACTGCATCCTGCCAGTCAGCATACGCTGCATCTGGGGCCGCACGGTCCGAGGTCGGCTCAAAGCGTTTTTCCAGCGCCCATGTCTTCGCAAACTCAGCAGGCTCTGCGAACAAGCCCAAATGTAATCCCGCCAAGTACGCGGCGCCCAATGCTGTGGTTTCTGTAACCTTTGGGCGGTCAACGGGTGCGCCCAACTGATCAGACAAATTCTGCATCGTCCAATCCGAATTGGCCATGCCACCATCGACGCGTAGAACCGTGTCCGACAAATCCCAATCGACCTTTATCGCCTCGATCAAGTCTTGTGTTTGAAACGCGACGCTTTGCAGTGCGGCACGCGCAATCTCTGCGCGTCCTGTATCGCGGGTTAAACCGAAAATCGCACCCCGGGTTTGTGCATTCCAATAAGGTGCGCCAAGCCCCGTAAATGCAGGCACAAAAATTACATTCTCTGTTTCTTTAGCAGTCTCTGCCAACTGCGCAGTATCCGCAGCTTGCTTGATGATTTGAACACCATCACGCAACCACTGAACAACTGCGCCTGCGATAAAAATAGACCCTTCCAGCACATATGTCGGCTTACCATTCAACTGATAAGCAATCGTTGTCAAAAGTTTTGTCGTCGACCGCACGGGCTGATCGCCCGTGTTCAACATCGCGAAACAACCAGTACCATAAGTGGCTTTCATCATGCCCGACTCGAAGCAGGCCTGTCCAACGGTCGCGGCTTGTTGATCACCAGCCACACCACAAATTGGAATCGGTTCGCCAAACAAATCAGTGGTGCCAAAATCATCAGCACTGTTTAAAACCTTTGGCAGCATAGAACGCGGAATCGAGAACAACGAAAGCAGCTCTTCGTCCCAAACGCCTTCGTGGATGTTGTACATCATGGTGCGGCTGGCATTCGTCGCGTCGGTAACGTGCGCGCGACCTTCCGTTAACTTCCAAATTAGAAACGTATCCACGGTTCCAAACAACAGTTCGCCTGCTTCTGCGCGCGTGCGCACACCGTCGACTGTTTCTAGAATCCAGCGCAGCTTTGTGGCCGAGAAATAAGGATCCAACAACAATCCAGTTTTGGAAACAATCATCTCTGAAGTCGCATCGCGCAAGTCATCACAATAATCCGCAGTGCGTCGGTCTTGCCATACAATCGCATTGTAAACAGGTTCACCCGTGACCTTATCCCAGACCAATGTGGTCTCACGCTGATTGGTAATACCGATGCCCACAGCCGATCCGACCTCGGATAGCACCTGCTTGCACGTCGAAATAACCGTATCCCAAATCTCTGAGGGGTCGTGCTCTACCCATCCTGACTTTGGAAATAACTGCGTGAACTCTGTTTGGGCACTGTTCAACGGCGTCAATGACCCGTCGAATGCAATTGCACGCGTGGATGTCGTGCCTTGGTCGATTGCCAAAATAGTGTCGCTGGGCATAAAATACTCCGTCAATGTCTCGTGTTGATCTTAACGGTCTTTCCACTATGGTCACAAGCAAAAGCTCTGGTCAAAAGTTACAGGTAGTTCGCATGAAACCCCAGTTCGACTTAATCATCATCGGTGGCGGCGTGAATGGCTGCGCAATTGCACGTGATGCCGTGGGTCGTGGATTGTCTGTATGTTTGTTAGAAAAGAACGATCTGGCGTCTGCAACGTCATCTGGTTCAACCAAACTGTTTCATGGTGGCTTACGATACTTAGAATACTATGAATTCGGATTGGTACGCAAAGCGTTGAAGGAACGCGAGGTATTGCTGCGTAACATGCCACATATCAGCTGGCCAATGCGGTTCGTCTTGCCCCATCACACGGGGCTGCGTCCTGCCTGGTTATTGCGCCTTGGGTTGTTCCTGTATGACTATATCGGCGGGCGTAAAATACTGCCTGCTACCAAAAGTTTGAACCTGAGTTCACACATGCTTGGGGCGCCTTTACAGGCTCAATTCACCAAAGGATTTGAATATTCGGATTGCTGGGTAGATGACGCGCGTTTGGTCATGCTAAACGCAAAGGATGCCCGCGCACGCGGTGCCGACATACGCACCCGCACGGAAGTGACGCATCTGGATTTCAAGGACGAAATGTGGACGTTTGATCTGAATGATGGGACGCAAGTGACGGGTAAAGTCGCGGTAAACGCGGCAGGCCCCTGGGTCGAACGCGTTCTTAAAAAAGCAGAGGATCGCAAAAGCGTTTACAGTCTACGCCTTGTCCGCGGATCGCACATCGTGGTGCAAAAACTTTTCGATCATGACCGCGCCTATATTTTTCAACAAAGCGATGGACGCATTATTTTCGCTATTCCTTACGAAGATGATTTCACGCTGATCGGTACAACAGATGCGGAACACGAAGGTAGCCCTGACACAGTTGCCGCATCAGATGCAGAGGTGGAGTATTTATGCAAAGCCGCGTCTGAGTATTTCAAAACGCCAATCAAAACCGCTGATGTGGTTTGGAATTATTCAGCCGTGCGCCCACTGATTAATGACGGGGCAAAATCAGCCGCGGCCGCAACGCGGGACTATATCTTGAAATGGCAGGGCGATGGGTCGCGGGGGCCATTGCTAAACATATTTGGCGGTAAAATTACCACGCACCGCAAACTGGCTGAAAAGGCTGTGGATATGGTCAGCGAGCATTTCCCCAAAGCCAGCAAAAGCTGGACCGCTGTGGCGCATCTGCCTGGTGGTGACTTTGATGTCGACGGCGTGTCTGCTTTGACAGAAAAGCTGGTATCCACTTTTCCGTTTCTTGGCGCAGACCGTGCTGCGCGTTTTATTCGTCTGTATGGAACATGCGCGTTTGAATTGATGGACGGAATTACGTCACTGGACCAGATGGGACACGACTTTGGCGCAGGCCTGACCGAGGTCGAAGTTCAGTGGCAAATAGACAGCGAATTTGCCCAATCTGCACAGGATGTTTTGTGGCGTCGTACAAAGATGGGGTTGCGGCTGTCGAAAGATGAAGTAAGTGCGTTAGATAATTGGTTAAAAACTAAAAATCTAAGCCAAGATCAAGGTTAGTAACGGTATGCGTCAACGCGCCGACAGAGATGTAATCAACCCCAGTTGCTGACACTGACGCAATGCGATCAAGGGTCATATTTCCCGATGCCTCTACAACCATAGCACCTGCAACCATGCCCACCGCTTTGGTCATATCAGCGTTCGACATGTTATCAAGCAAGACAACGTTGGCACCGCCAACTTTCAAAACTTGCTCAAGCTGCTTTAGGGTATCAACTTCAATTTCGATCATACGCATATTTGATGCATATTCACGGGCCCGTTGCAGCACTTGTTTGATGCCACCAGCGGCCGCAATATGATTGTCCTTAATCATAATTGCATCGTTCAGACCAAAGCGATGGTTCGATCCACCGCCATGGCGAACAGCCTCTTTCTCTACCAGACGAAGGCCGGGTGTGGTTTTTCGCGTGCAGGTGATCTTTGCTTTGTAACCTTTTGTTTCTGAAACAAAAGCTGCTGTCATTGTTGCAATACCAGACAATCGCCCAGCCAAATTCAATGCCACCCGTTCACCCATTAAAATGGATTTAGCGTCGCCCTTTATGGTCATACAAACATCTTGGGGCTTTGCCGTTTCGCCATCGGAGATCAGCGTCTGAACATCTAGGGTCGGGTTCACAGTGTGGAAAGAAATACGTGCCAACTGCATACCACTAATCACCCCCGGATCGCGGGCGCGGATGTTGGCAGAGTATTTTGTGCCGTCTGGAATGACAGCACGACTTGTCACATCACCAGCACCACCCAGATCTTCGTCCAATGCGCGTTTGATCAGGTCTTCTAGTAGAAAGTCGGGAACGGGGGAATGTGTCATTTATTTTCCATTAAACTGCGTCGCGAACGGCCAAGGCATCGGCCATCGTCAACTGTGTACGATGTTTCAAGTTGTCGTCTTTGTCAGGAAAATCAGTGCGATAGTGGCCGCCCCGAGATTCTTTGCGATTGTAAGCAGCTGCCGCAATCAAGGTGGCGGCCGACAGCATATTGTCAAAGTTCGTGGACTTTCCACCAAATTCGGCGTCCATATCTTTCAGGATACGCAGAGCCGTCGCTATGCCATCCGCATCCCGCACGACGCCCACATATTTCGACATGGTTTCACGTAATTTGTGAACCGCCTTTGGATCAACCAATGCGAACCCAAGTTTTGGGGGTTTCATATTGACATCAAAGATGGCGCCATCGCCAGCTTTAATCGCCGCAGACATACCGCCCGCACATGTAGCCGCATAAACCAGCGCCTCTAGCAATCCGTTAGAGGCCAAACGGTTTGCGCCATGCAGACCCGTCGAAGCAGCCTCGCCCGCAACCCATAGGCCATGGATCGATGACTGGCCTGTTTTATCGGTTTGCACACCGCCCATGTGATAGTGCGCGGCAGGAACGATGGGTATCGGCTGCGTCACGGGATCAATACCTGCGCTTAGGCAAACACCCGAAACAGACGGAAATTCATCTATGATATGCGCGCCAATCGCGTCGCGCGTGTCCAGCATTGGGACATTACCCATTTGATGTTGACGAAAGTTTTCACGCGCTACAATGTCACGTGGCGCCAATTCAGCATCTTTGTGCACCGCCAGCATATATCGTTCGCCGTGTTTGTTGATCAGAGTCGCGCCTTCGCCGCGCAATGCCTCTGTCGCCAACGGGTTTGGATCAAGGTTCAGATCAATCGCGGTGGGGTGAAATTGCACAAACTCTGCATCCGCGATAACTGCCCCAGCGCGAGCAGCCATGCCCAACGCTTGGCCCCGTACGCTCGGTGGGTTGGTGGTTTTCAAAAACAGGCTGCCAGTACCGCCTGCCGCCAACAGATACGCTTTGGCCTGTATAACAAACGGTTCTTCACCGTTGTTAGAGATAACAACGCCGCGCATTTGATTGTTTTCAGTGATAAAATCTAGCGCGGTTGCACCTTCTAGAACCGTGATGGACGGTGTACGCGCCACCTCTTCCACCAGGGTTTTCATAATCGCAGCACCAGCTTGATCACCCTTAACGCGAACTACGCGCGCGAATCCATGGGCCGCCTCTTTTGACATGACGAAGCCGCCATCATCAGTGCGGTCAAAAGGTGTGCCGACCTCTGCCAGCTCCAGAACATGCTCTTTGGCCGCAGCGGTTACAAATTTTGCGATGTCTGCATCAACGATGCCATCACCAGCGTTCACCGTGTCCAAGGCATGCGCGGCAGGGGTGTCATTTTTGTCCATAGCAGCAGCAACACCACCTTGCGCCCACGCACTGGACGCGCCAAAGCCAAGCGGCTTCGGTGATAATACGGTAACCTTTTCAGGTGCTAATGTCAGCGCAGCGTACAGTCCAGCCAGACCTGCGCCTATAATCAGGACATTGTGCTGTTCATCTGACACCTGTTATTTCCGGTCAATCATACGCTGCACTGCCAACCGTGCTTTGTCAGCAATGGCAGGATCGATTGTGATCTCTTCGGTCATTGTGTGCAAAGACCATAGGATGTTTTCCAGATTGATCTTTTGCATATGGGGGCACAAGTTGCATGGCCCTAGGAAATGCACCTCTGGCACCTCGTCGGCGATGTTTGCGCCCATTGAACATTCTGTCACCAGCAGAACCTTTTCGGGTTTATTCTCTTTGACATAGTTGATCATGCCAGCAGTCGAACCGCTAAAGTCCGCTTCTGCAACAACATCAACTGGACATTCTGGGTGTGCGATGATGATCGCATCTGGTTCATACTTACGATACTCGCGCAATTCATCTGCTTTGAATTCGATATGCACCATACATTCGCCTTCCCAATAGACGATTTTCTTGTGGCTTTCCTTGGCAACGTTTTGCGCCAAGTGCCCATCTGGGGTCATGATAACAACGTCACTGTCCATGGAATTCACGATGTCAGCGGCATTGGACGAAGTACAACAAATGTCTGAAGCCGCCTTCACCTCTGCGGTGGTGTTTACATAAGAGACAACGGGGGCGCCTGGATTGTCTGCACGCATTTTTTCGATGTCTTTTGCCGTGATACTTTCAGCCAATGAACACCCAGCGCGGCTGTCTGGGATCAGAACAGTTTTTTCTGGGCTAAGAATTTTCGAAGTCTCGGCCATGAAATGCACGCCACCTTGCACAATTACTTGTTCTTTGGTCTTTGTTGCCTGAATCGCCAGTTGCAGACTGTCACCAACAAAATCAGCAACACCGTGGAATATTTGCGGCGTCATATAGTTATGCGCCAAGATTACAGCATCGCGCTCTTTTTTCAACTTGTTGATCGCTCGCACATAGGGGGCATACCGAAGCCAATCAGCCTCTGGTATAACGCGATCTGCACGTTCGTAAATTTTAGCCGTTTCCTTAAAGATCGCCGCCGAAGGGGTCAGATCATAAGCTTCAGCCAATTGAGATTTCATTTCGGCGCTGCCTGGCAAGATCATAACATTCATCCTTTTTTGCGTAGCTTGTCACAACTTATATAAGCCTTAAAGCCTATATGAAAATAGGCAAGGGTGCCAAAAGTAAAATAGTAGTCTGATCAGAACATTTTGCAGATTCTTGACGCGAATGCTCCTGGGTCGCACAAAAGGTTAATTTTTATTAAATAGAGAGTTTTTTATAACAACTCTCTATATAGTTGTGTAAACATTGATTCTGTAACGATTAGCATCTGCTGGGGGGCGCTTGCGAAATGAAAGATTTTGAACCCGTAACATGGACTTATGCGTCACCAACTGGTGATTCAGACACAGTTTCAAGCCATTACGTAAATCGAAAGTCGCGCAGCGACAGTTACACTTTAATTTCGCCACATACATTAAATCAATCTACGGCAGATAGTTTTCCAGATTGGGAAAAGGCGCGTTTCTGGACGCTTTCAAAACCTAAGTCTGGCCAGAAAGATAGCTTCGCACATCACATCGTCACAATAGAACCAAACGGCGGGTCCACAAGTCCCGAGCCAAGCTTCACAGCAGAAGGCGTAATTCTTGTGGTGTCTGGTGAAGTGGTCGTCAGTATCGAAGATAAAACCGCAGGACTGGCAGATGGTGGGTTTTGTTACATTCCCTCTGGGTCGGTTTGGGCCATGGCTAACATTAGCGAGGAACCCGCTGTAATCCACTGGATTCGCAAGACATATATTTCGACAGAAATGGACGACGCGCCTGCAGCTGCCTTTGGTCAAGATATTGACTTGATCGAAAGCTCATTAGGCGAAGACAGCTTTTCTGATGCCGTATTGGTCGATGCGAACAACACAGCGAACGATATCAGTGCCACGATTGTGACCGTAAAATCGTCAAAGCCCGTTGATCAGGCCGAAATCTTGCCCAATGAGCACGGTGTCTATGTATTACAGGGGGCCGCAATAGCAAAAGTGAATGGCGAAGAACTGTCGCTAAAGGCAGGCGATTATCTTAACATTAACGCTTTTTGCACTCATCAAATCAGCGCCAACGGGACTGAACCTCTGCGATACCTAAGTTATCGATCCGCGAACCGTGCGGCAGCATT
>CALDZS010000135.1 GCA_937944065.1 uncultured Amylibacter sp.
TTTGTCCGATTCAAAGCCTTGGCTGATCGCAAGAAAGAGGTCTATGACGACGACCTTTTGGCGTTGGTGTCCGACGAAGGCACGAATTCTGCCAATGACACGATACAAGTCAAAGAATTGCGCGTTGTGTGTGGCACGCAAGGTCCACAAACAGCGGATTTGACGCTGACCATTGACGGGATAGAGGCGCACGCCGAAGCCACGGGTGACGGGCCTGTTGATGCGGTGTTCAATGCAATCAAAATGCTGTTCAAACATCAGGCGCATTTGCAATTGTATCAAGTGCATGCAGTCACCGAAGGCACCGATGCGCAGGCAACCGTATCGGTGCGCATGGAAGAGGCGGGCAAGATTGTAACGGGTCAATCCGCCGATACCGACACGGTTGTGGCCAGTGCCAAAGCCTATGTCAACGCGTTGAACAAGCTGCTGGTGCGACGTGAAAAAACCGCCCCTGAGTCTATGACGTAAACTCAAAAACAATGACAGCGCGAGGCGGTAATCCGCCTCGCGCCGAAAAACCCGGATTTTATGCGGCGATTTTCGGCTAAAATGCTAATCAGGCGTGAGCTTGCCCTTTACCAAAGCGACCACAAGCCCCTATATAGCAACAGATTTCTAGAGCGTGGCCATAACCACGTGATTTGAGGGTTACATGCTGGGCAGACTTACAAGTATTTTTTCCGCTGACATGGCTATTGATTTAGGTACAGCCAACACACTGGTCTATATCAAAGGCAAAGGCATTGTTCTAAACGAACCGTCTGTTGTCGCCTATTCTATCAAAGATGGCCGCAAGCAAGTTCTGGCCGTGGGTGAAGATGCGAAATTGATGCTGGGCAGAACGCCTGGATCAATCGAAGCTATTCGTCCGATGCGCGACGGTGTTATCGCCGATTTCGATGTGGCCGAGGAAATGATCAAGCATTTCATCCGCAAGGTTCACAAACGTTCCAAACTATCCAAACCACGCGTTATTGTGTGTGTACCACACGGTGCCACGCCTGTTGAAAAACGCGCGATCCGTCAGTCTGTTTTGTCCGCGGGAGCGCGCAAAGCGGGTCTAATCGCGGAACCGATTGCAGCGGCAATTGGTGCAGGCATGCCGATCACCGATCCAACCGGTAACATGGTTGTCGATATCGGTGGTGGTACGACCGAGGTGGCTGTGATGTCTTTGGGCGATATTGTTTACGCGAGTTCTGTTCGTGTTGGCGGGGACCGCATGGACGAGGCGTTGATTTCGTATCTACGCCGTCAACAAAACCTGCTGGTTGGTGTCGCAACTGCGGAACGTATCAAGACCGAGATTGGTACTGCGCGGATGCCAGACGATGGCAAGGGTGCAACAATGACCATTCGCGGTCGTGATTTGTTGAACGGTGTGCCAAAAGAGATCGAGATCAATCAAGCCCATGTTGCGGACGCATTGGCAGAGCCTGTGCAGCAAATTTGCGAGGCTGTGATGACAGCGTTGGAATCAACGCCACCAGACTTGGCCGCAGACATTGTTGATCGCGGAGTGATGCTGACAGGTGGCGGTGCCTTGCTAGGTGAATTGGACCTTGCGCTGCGCGAACAAACGGGTCTTTCAATCTCTGTTGCAGAGGAAAGTCTGAATTGTGTCGCCTTGGGCACTGGAAAAGCGCTAGAGTTTGAAAAACAACTGGCGCATATTATCGACTTTGACAGCTAACAGTCAGTCCCGATCCAAGAGGTAACCACTTGGGCAAGCGAGATGAAGAACAACCCGTTTTTGGCCGGACGCTTGGGCGTATCGGCTTTGGCATCTTTTTGGTCTTCCTTTTGGCGGTTTTTTTCGTGTGGCGTATCGACAATCCCCGCGCCGAACGGTTTCGCGCGGCCGTCATAGACAAGGTTGTACCCAACATGGATTGGGCAATGGCGCCAGTGACCAAATTGGCACTGATGATCCAAGACTTTCAGGCCTATGACCGCGTGTATCAACAGAACCAAGAATTGCGTCGTGAATTACAACAGATGAAAGCTTGGCGCGAGGCGGCGCTACAGTTGGAACAAGAAAATGCGCGTTTGCTGGATCTGAACAACGTAAAACTAAACGCCAGACAAAGCTACTTGTCTGGCGAGGTGATCACGGATTCAGGCAGTCCGTTTCGCCAGTCGGCCATTATCAACATCGGGTCGCGTGATGGCGTCCAAGAAGGTTGGGCCGCCATGGACGGGTTGGGGCTGGTCGGTCGTATCGCAGGATTGGGCAACAACACTGCACGCGTGATATTCGTGACCGATAATAACAGCTCTATCCCCGTGGTGATCAAACCTTCTGATCAAAAGGCGATCCTACGCGGCGATAATACATTGCGCCCGCCCTTGTTGTTCATTGAAAGTATCGACCAGATTAAACCCGGTGACCGTGTGTTCTCATCTGGTGACGGCGGCGTGTTCCCGTCAGGTCTGCTGGTCGGCCAAGTGACGCTTGGTGCCGATGGTGCCTTGCGCACCAAACTGTCCGCAGATTTCAGGCGTCTGAAATTTCTGCGCGTTGTGCGACACAAACCAACCGCACCTATTGCGGTTCCCGATCGTTTAATCGGACCAGTTATGCCCGGTTCAATGGCAGGCAAGACCGATGGCTGAGGTTAAGAAACTTACCATCTGGAAAGCGCGGGCCGTATATTTGTTCATCTGCTTTTTGATCATTTTCATCCATTCGATCCCGCTAGATTTGTCACCCAAATCGTTCATCATGCCAGATGTAATGCTGATCATCACGATTGCAGTTGTCATCCGAAAGGCGGCCTACATCCCCTACTGGCTGGTCGGGTCGGCGTTTCTAATTGCAGACATCATGTTGAACAGACCCTTGGGCTTGTGGGCCTTTGTCACTGTCGCCACGGTCGAAGTTGTCCGCGCGAACCGATTCATGTTTCGCGATATGTTTTTCGTCACCGAATGGCTGATGGTCACTATCACCATCGTTTTCATGTTCCTGTTGCAACAGTTCTTACTGGCATTCAGCCTTGCACCCACTCTGCCGATGGATAGTTTGATTTGGAAAATGACGGCCAGCGCGCTATCTTATCCCATAGTGGTTTTCGTCATCACCAAACTATTTGGCATTCGCAAACCTTCACCTGCAGAGTTCAACATGTTGGGCAACAGATTATGATTGAGTTTGACAGCAAGGGCGAAATCAAGCGGTCGCGCCTTAGCCGCCGTGCGTTGATCCTTGCAGGTCTGCAAGGCAGTGTGGCGGGTATTATCGGCTGGCGGATGCACCAGTTGGGCGTCAAACAGGGCGATCAATACCGACTGCTGGCTGAAGAAAACCGTATTAATATTCAACTGCTGCCACCTGCGCGCGGACTGATTTATGATCGTGACGGCGATTTGTTAACCATCAACAATCGCGTCTACACAATCGAAATGGTGCGCGAACAATCTGGTGATCCAGAGCTGATTTTGAACCGTTTGGCGCAGTTGATCCCGTTAACGCCAGAACAGATAGATAAAGCTCTGCTGGACATGTCGAAACGCCGCGCATTCGTACCAGTTACAGTCGCCACCGGCTTGGAATGGGAACATATCGCGGCCGTGTCTGCGAACGCCCCCGCCCTACCAGGCGTCACCCCGCAACTGGGTTTGAACCGTCAATATCCCAAAGGTCCAGATTATGGTCATATCGTTGGCTATGTTGGATCGGTCAGTGACTATGATCTGGATAACGACCCAGATCGCGATCCGCTGCTGCGCATCCCTCGGTTTAAGATCGGTAAAACGGGCATCGAGGCTAAATTAGAAAAACCGCTACGCGGCGAGGCGGGCATCAAGCGGATCGAAGTAAACTCGATTGGTCGCATCATCCGCGAACTTGACCGCCAAGAGGGCGGCCCAGGGGTGAATATTCAGCTGACCATCGGGCATGAATTGCAAAGCTTCGCGTTGGAACGGATGAAAGGCAAAAGTGCGTCTGCGGTAGTGATGGATGTGCGCAATGGCGATATTATGGCGCTTGCGTCTGGCCCCACATTTGACCCAAATAAATTCCTAAAGCCTATATCGCAAAAAGACTGGGCCGAGATGAACGACCCGAAAATGCGTCCCCTTGTGAACAAGGCCGTCGCAGGAACCTACCCGCCCGCCTCTACATTTAAAATGATCGTAGCATTGGCCGCATTAGAGGCAGGTGTTGCCAACCAAGGCGAGGATGTGCGGTGCAAAGGCCATATGCTGGTCTCTGGTCGCAAGTTCCACTGCTGGCGTCGCGGTGGCCATGGCAATGTAAATATGCGTGAAGCGTTGCGGTATTCCTGCGATGTCTATTTCTATGAAATGGCTTTGCGGGTCGGTATCGAAAACATCACTAGGATGGCGAACCGTTTTGGACTGGGTGTCCGGCCGAATGTCGAACTGCCATCTATGAAAGCAGGGCTTACCCCCACCAAAGAGTGGAAAAATCGCATAAAGAAACAAGACTGGGTTCTTGGCGACAGTATGAACGCGGGGATCGGCCAAGGATTTGTTCTGGCCTCGCCCTTGCAGTTGGCTGTGATGACCGCGCGATTGGCAACTGGCACGATGATCGAGCCGCGCATGATCAATATGTATGACAACACGATCACGCCCGTAAATGGGGTCGAGCCGTTGGGTCTGAAGTCGTCTCATCTGGCAGTGGTGCGTCAAGGCATGTTCGACGTGTCGAACCATCGTCGCGGTACTGCATTCGGGTCTCGTTTAAAAAACGGCGTTCAGATGGCTGGCAAAACTGGCACATCCCAAGTGCGCCGCATCACCACAAGCGAACGTCGACGCGGTGTTGTGAAGAACGAAGACCTTCCGTGGAACCGTCGCGACCACGCATTGTTTGTGGGATATGCGCCTTTTCGCGATCCGAAATACGCAGTTTCCGTAGTGGTTGAACATGGCGGCGGCGGATCAAAAGTGGCGGCACCTATTGCGCGCGACATTCTTGCGCGCACCTTAAAAGTCACCAAAGGATACGGCGAATTGCCAACGCGCAAGCGAGAGCAGACCTAATGCATTTCACCGACAACAGCAAATCTGCCCCTGTAGGGTTTGGCAAAATTCTGTACTTTCACTGGCCCTTGGCTTTGTTGGTGCTGACGGTCAGCTGTGTTGGCTTTCTCATGCTTTTCTCTGTCGCAGGTGGCGATCTGTCCACATGGGCGCAGCCACAAATAACCCGGTTTGTGATTGGATTCATCACGATGCTCGTCATTGCCATGATCCCGATATCATTTTGGCAACGCGTGTCACTACTGGCTTACTTCCTCAGTCTGATTTTACTGCTGGTTGTTGAATTTTTTGGCGATGTAGGTGGTGGGTCGCAACGTTGGATCGACCTAGGATTTATGCGACTGCAACCATCAGAATTGATGAAAATCGCGCTGGTGATGGTGCTGGCGTCTTATTACGATTGGCTGGACGAGGCCAAAGTATCCAAACCACAATGGCTGGTTTTGCCGATCATTCTGGTCGCGATCCCCACTTTGTTGGTTTTAAAACAACCCGATCTGGGCACGGCAATGCTGCTGGTCGCTGGTGCAGGTGTCGTCGTATTTTCTGCCGGCGTCAGTCTGTGGTATTTCGGTGCCGTGATAGGCGCCCTTGTCGGGTTGGTCACGGCGGTATTTTACACACGCGGCACTGAATTCGAGATATTGAACGACTACCAATACCGTCGCATTGAAACCTTTCTAGACCCGTCAATTTCGCCCTTTGGCGACGGATATCACATTACTCAGTCCAAAATATCGCTTGGATCAGGTGGCTTTTCTGGGCGTGGGTTTATGGAAGGCACCCAAAGTCGCGGCAACTTTTTGCCCGAAAAACACACTGATTTTATCTTTGCCACCTTTGGCGAAGAATTCGGATTTATGGGCGGCATCACCCTGTTGTCTCTGTACATGCTCATCGTATTTTTCTGCTATGTTTCGGCCATGCGGAACAAAGACCGGTTCTCGTCCTTGCTAACAATCGGCATCGGATCGACGTTCTTTTTCTACTTCGCCGTCAACATGTTGATGGTCATGGGATTGGCGCCCGTCGTTGGTGTACCCTTGCCGCTGGTGTCTTATGGCGGGTCGGCGATGATGGTTCTGTTGGGCGCATTTGGCCTTGTCCAAAGCGCGCATATCCATAATGTGCGGTAATGACAAATATACTTTATGCTGGAAATCCCGCGCAATATGACGCGTTCAAAAAACATCTAACGCCTCTGTGCACGGCGCAAGGTATCACCCTGAATTGGCTGGATATGGACGCGCCAAAGGCGGATGTCGATTATATCTTGTACGCCCCAAACGGGCCGATCAAAGACCTGTCTGATTACCCCAATGTCAAACTGATCCAAAGCCTGTGGGCGGGTGTTGAAAAACTGCTTGCGACCCAAACCGTCACCACGCCCGTTGCCCGCATGGTCGAAACCGGACTGACCCAAGGGATGGCGGATTATGTCATGGGCCATGTCCTACGCCATCACCTAGGCACTGATAGCTATAGTTTTGCGAAAGCTGGCGATTGGGATGAGACACCACCGCCCGTGTCGTCAGATCGCACCGTGGGTATTTTGGGGATCGGTCAGTTGGGCATGTATTGCGCACGCAAATTGGCACAATTTGGGTTTCCGACAATTGGCTGGTCACGCAGCCAGAAAACCGATGATCTGGTGGAATGCCATTCGGGTGCGGATGGGTTGATACACGTCTTATCGCAGTCGGATATTTTGGTTCTGCTATTGCCTGACACGCCAGATACCAAGCACATTATCGATGTCCATTCGATTGCGACAATGAAAGAAGGCGCGTCGATCATCAATCCAGGTCGTGGTCCGTTGATCGACGATGCTGCGCTGCTGGCCGCATTGGACAACGGCAAGATTTCCGCCGCTACATTAGATGTGTTTGACGTCGAACCTTTGCCAGTCGATCACCCCTATTGGGCGCACCCAAAGGTATTGGTAACACCCCATATCGCGTCCGCCACACGCACAAAAAGCTCGTGCGAAACGATCGTACAGAACATAGCACGCGGCGAGGCTGGTCAGCCGTTTTTGCATTTGGTGGATTTGAACGCGGGTTATTAGGTCAGCTTCGGCGGTTTTTCTGGATCTCGTCCTGGTGCTGTTGGCGTGA
>CALDZS010000136.1 GCA_937944065.1 uncultured Amylibacter sp.
ATGACCCGCAAGATGGAAAAATATAAGAAGGATCTCGCTCGTGGCTGATCCAAAGCGGATCGTGTTTATGGGGACCCCCGATTTTTCTGTGCCTGTCTTACAAGCTTTGATTGATGCAGGGCATGACATTGTCGCTGTCTATTGCCAACCGCCACGCCGCGCGGGGCGGGGCAAGAAAGAACGCCCGACACCCGTGCATGCACACGCGATATCGCTTGGGCTAGAAGTGCGAACACCACTTAATTTCAAAGACCCAGAAACGGTCTCTGAATTTGCGGCATTAAATGCAGATGTGGCAGTCGTCGTTGCCTACGGTTTGATTTTGCCGCAATCAATTTTAGACGCACCGACATTGGGCTGTTTAAACATCCATGCCTCGTTACTTCCGCGCTGGCGTGGGGCCGCGCCGATCCATCGTGCGATTATGGCGGGTGATGCACAAACTGGTATTTGCATCATGCAGATGGATGCTGGTTTAGATACTGGCGACGTATTGTTCCGAGTTGAAACGCCCATTCACCAAGACGACACGACAGGTAGCTTGCACGATCAGCTTTCGCAATTGGGTGCGCGTGCGATTGTTGACGCGTTGGCTGATTTGGCCGATTTGCCGAAACAACCGCAACCTGAAAAGGGCGTTACCTATGCGGCGAAAATCAGCAAGGACGAGGCGCAGATTGACTGGTCTTTAGATGCCCAGTCCGTGGATCAGCACATTCGTGGCTTGTCGCCATTCCCAGGGGCATGGTTCACGTTTGACGATCAACGTGTCAAAGTACTGCAATCACGCGTCAGCGCTGGATCAGGTCAGGCGGGAACGGTTTTAACCGATCAGATGCAAATTGCCTGCGGCCAAGGCAGTGTTGAATTGTTGCGATTGCAACGGGCTGGCAAAGGGGCGATGGAGGTTACAGATTTCCTACGTGGTTTTCCTATCGCCAAAGGAACGCAGCTGTAAATCTGGAAAAATCCATAAATCTTCCTATATGTTATAGAAGAAGGAGAATCCTATGCCCGTGTTACTAACCCTTATTATTGGTGCCGCAGTCGGCTTTTTGGCGACGCGGATGTATGGCATGAACACCAATGTGCCGACCACCGTCGGCATTGGGGTTCTGGGTGCCATAGTAGGTGGGTTGGTGTTGCGTGGGTTGGTCACAGTGTTCGCAACTTTGTCAGGCGTGCTGCCAATTTTTATTGGCGGTTTAGTCGGTGCATTTGGGTTGCTGTGGATATACAAAACCTATTTCGACAAAAAATAAGATCTAGAGTTTGAAGGGTTCCATACCTGCGCGTGCCAGTTCATCGGCGCGTTCATTTTCAGCATGCCCTGCATGGCCTTTGATCCATTTCCAAGTTACTGTATGACGCGCTTCCGCCGCCTCTAACCGTTGCCAAAGTTCTGCGTTTTTCACAGGCTTTTTGGCGGCATTGCGCCAGCCATTTTTCTTCCAACCAAAAATCCACTTTGTGATCCCATCTTTGACATAGGAACTGTCCGTGACAATGGTCAGCACGCTTGGTTTTTCTAACACCTCTAGGGCGCTGATGGCTGCCATCAATTCCATCTGGTTGTTTGTTGTATCAGCCATTCCACCAGATAATTCGCGTTCTTTGATCACGCGATCGCCGTCTTTGGCAAACAACAAAACGCCCCAGCCGCCTGGACCTGGATTGCCGCTGCAGGCACCGTCCGTGTAGGCGAATAATTCAGGCAATTGCTGTGACAATCATAAACGGCGAAACGATGCCCGCCAAACCTGGTTCTTCGCCTTCGTGTAGGCTGGCTGGTGTGAAGCCCGCGTTGATTAACATTTGGTTCAACGCGTCAGGTTGGAAATATGAGTAGAACCGCCCCAAATGGTCTCGTTCTTCGCCTTCGCCAGTTTTAAGCCCTAGATGTAATATGCCACCAGGTTTTAGGGCGCTATGGATGCGTGTCAGATTGGCAGGCATGTCCGCAACAGGTGCGTGCAACAAGCTGAAATTGGCCCAGATACCATCATATATGTCAACTGCGTCCAAGTCATCAAACGTCGCCAACTGCGCATCAACTCCATACGTCTCATGCGCCATTGCGACCATCTCGGCAGATGCGTCACTGGCGTCTGCGACCAATCCTGCGTCACGCATCATCGCCGCACTGTTGCCGGGCCCACAGCCAAGATCTAACACGCGACCACCAGCCGGAACCGCAGCAATGAAATGTGCAAGGGCGCGGTCAGGTTCTGGTTTTGCAAATTTCTTGGCATAGGTTTCAGCCTGCGCAGCGTATACGTCCAAGGTTTCTTTGTCGCTCATGCCGTTTCCCTTAGGACGCGTGGAACTTTAAACTCTACATTTTCGACTGCGGTTTCTACGATTTGTTCGGTCACATCGAATCTATCATGGAAGGCGGCAATGACTTCTTCTATCAAAACCTCTGGTGCGGAAGCACCAGCGGTTATTCCAACAGATTTGATATCGCCTAAAGCGCGCCAATCAATATCTGTGGCGCGTTGCACCAATTGGGAATAGGCGCAGCCAGCTTTTGATCCGACTTCTACCAATCTTTTAGAGTTAGAAGAGTTTGGTGCACCGATGACCAGCAGCGCGCTGACATGAGGCGCCACAGCCTTGACCGCTTCTTGGCGATTTGTGGTCGCATAGCAAATATCCTCTTTGTGCGGGCCTACGATGTTGGGAAAGCGTGCGACCAACGCTTTGACAATCTCGGCGGTGTCATCAACCGACAATGTCGTTTGCGTGATGTAGGCTAAGCGATCCGCGTCTCTTGGCGTCAGCTTGGCTACATCGTTTGGCGCTTCGACCAACAATACTTCACCCTCGGGCAACTGCCCCATGGTGCCGACGGTTTCAGGATGCCCCTTGTGACCAATCATCACCATCTGCAGTCCGTTTGAATTGTGGCGTTCCGCTTCGATGTGGACCTTTGAAACCAGCGGACAAGTGGCATCGACATAGATCATGTTGCGCGCATTTGCGTCCGCTGGCACCGATTTTGGCACGCCGTGGGCGGAAAAAATCACAGGTCGATCGGTCGGACACTCTGATAAGTCTTCGACGAAAACCGCGCCCTTGTCGCGCAAGCTGTCGACGACAAATTTATTGTGCACGATTTCATGGCGCACATAGATAGGCGCGCCCCATTTTTCGATGGCCATTTCAACAATTTTTATCGCACGGTCAACGCCCGCGCAAAATCCACGCGGCGCTGCAAGATACAGGTTAAGTTTCGGTTTTATCATGCCCGTTGCTTAACCTGATTTCGCACCTAACAAAAGTGAAACTACCGAAGTGTTGGATGAAATTATTCGTCCAAACATTCAGTGTGTTTCTATCAATCAGTTGTTTCCGTATCTGGTACCTGCGAATCTTCGGGACGTGGAGGGCGGCCGATGACGTCTTTCAGTTCTTCCAGTTCGATGAAATTATCAGCTTGGCGGCGCAGATCGTCAGAGATCATGGGCGGGCTAGAGCGGATCGTTGAAACAACTGAGACGCGAACACCTTGTCTTTGCAGTGATTCAACTAGTGGGCGAAAGTCCCCGTCGCCAGAGAAGATAACGATGTGTTCAACATGCGGTGCTAATTCCATCGCATCGACTGCCAACTCGATATCCATGTTGCCTTTTACCTTACGTCGCCCGATTGAATCGGTATACTCTTTGGCTGGTTTGGTCACCATGGTGAACCCATTATAGTTCAACCAGTCTACAAGTGGGCGAATCGGAGAGTATTCTTCGCTCTCCAAAAGTGCGGTGTAATAAAAAGCCCGCAGCAATTTTCCCCGTCTCATAAATTCAGTACGGAGAGCTTTATAATCGATATCAAACCCAAGGGCCTTTGCGGCTGCATAGAGGTTTGAGCCGTCAATAAAGAGTGCGAGACGCTCATCGCGATAAAACATTTAATGATCCTTCCTAGAAATCAGCAGAGGTTTTTATAAAGTTGCGTGTTTACAAACCCCATCGGCTGCGATCTTTAGTACTAATAATTTACAAAGCAAGGCCTATTAGAATGATGCAAACACATAATTGTGCTTTAGCGTTGGGGTCCAATTGGTGCCAAAACATAGCGGACACACGCTCTTTGGTTGATGCTTCCATCTCATGGTTGCAAAAAGAAAGAGTTAATATTCTAGCTATAAGTGCATTCTATCAGACCAAGGCCTTTCCCGCAAATGGTGATCCCGACTTTGTGAATGCCGCTATTTTGTTGGAAACAGAACTGTCCCCAAATCAGCTGTTAAAGCAGATGCATGAAATCGAGAATAGATTGGGACGCACACGGTCCGAGCGGTGGGAGCGACGCGTTATTGATATTGATATCCTGTTTTACGACGACGACGTGAGGCCGGACGAAAAGACACATGAAACGTGGCGGGATATGACATTATCAGACCAAATGGTTCGCATCCCTGATCAGCTGATTGTTCCGCATCCGCGCCTCCAAGACCGCCCGTTTGTTCTGGTGCCTTTGTGTGATGTAGCACCCCACTGGGTTCATCCGATACTTCACAAAAGTGTGAAACAAATGCACGCAGCGCTGGATGATCAGGCTTTGGCAGGGGTTACACCGCTTTAGGACATTATAATAAGCGTATTTCGCTTGCGATTCTTTATGAATCGGCTTAATCACCCACTTTCATCATTCCCTCTGCAGGAGACTAATATGGCACGTGTAACCGTAGAAGATTGCGTTGATAAGGTTCCAAACCGTTTTGACCTTGTAATGCTGGCTGCTCATCGCGCCCGTGAAATTTCGTCAGGTTCAGAAATCACTGTTCCTCGCGACAATGACAAGAATCCTGTTTTGGCCTTGCGCGAAATAGCGGAAGAGACGCTAACCGCTGCAAACCTGCGCGAAGCAGCGATCCAAAGCCACCAGACACAGATCGAAGTCGACGAGCCAGAAGAAGATCAAATGGCACTGTTGATGGGTGGATCTGATGATCGCCCTGGTGATGACATGGAAGACGAGAATCTTTTGCGTGCTTTGATGGAAGCGCAAGAAGCAAAATAACTGTTTTGGGGCATCGGGTCGGTGCCCCTCGGACATCCGATCGGTGTTCATAACAGACTGAAAGGGCGCCACATATGATCGATGTAGAGACACTTATCGATCATGTACGCACTTATAACCCCAAAACAAATGCAAAGCTGATCCGAACCGCCTATTCTTTTGGTAAGGACATGCATGACGGACAAAAACGTCATTCAGGCGAGCCATATTTTATGCATCCCGTTGCAGTGGCTTGGATTTTGGCTGATCAGCAATTGGACGATGCGACTCTGGTGACGGCGTTGTTGCATGATGTATTGGAAGACACAAAAGCCACCTATCAAGGTATGGTTGATTTGTTTGGCGTTGAGATCACGCAACTGGTTGATGGTGTGACCAAGCTGACAAATATCGAACTGTCTTCGAAGGAAACCAAAGAAGCCGAGAATTTTCGCAAGTTGGTTTTGGCGATGTCCAAAGATTTGCGAGTATTGTTGGTCAAGCTTGGTGATCGCTTGCATAATATGCGCACGATTAAACACATGCGCAGTGAAAAGCAGATCAAAAAAGCTCAAGAAACCATGGACATTTATGCGCCCTTGGCAGGTCGTATGGGCATGCAATGGATGCGTGACGAGCTGGAAGACCTATCGTTTCATGTCTTGAACCCAGAGGCGCGTAGTTCCATCATGCGCCGTTTTATTACTCTGCGCAGTCAATCTGGTGATCTGATCCCCAAGATTAGCGCCGATATTCGTCAAGCGTTGGACGCTTCATCGATCGAGGCAGAGATTTATGGCCGCGAGAAAAAGCCTTATTCGGTCTGGCGCAAGATGGAGGAAAAGAAACAAAGCTTTTCTCGCCTGTCTGATATCTATGGTTTCCGTGTCATCACCCAATCCGAAGAAGATGCATACCGCGTCCTGGGCGCAGTTCACAGGCGTTGGAAAGCTGTTCCTGGACGGTTCAAGGATTATATCAGTCAACCAAAATCAAACGGATACCGATCTATTCACACCACAGTTTCTGGTCGAGACGGCAAGATGGTGGAAATTCAAATCCGTACAAAAGATATGCATGAAATGGCCGAGGTCGGCGTTGCAGCACACTGGGCCTACCGCGATGGTAAACGTGCGGGCAACCAATTTTCGGTCGATCCGGTAAAATGGCTCGATGAACTACATGAGCGCATTCAAAACGAAGAGAATAGCGAAGAGTTTTTGGAACATGTAAAGTTGGAAATGTTTGCCGACCAAGTGTTTTGCTTTACACCCAAGGGCGATGTGATCCCACTGCCAAGAGGGGCCACGCCCATTGATTTTGCGTTTGCGATCCACACCCGTATCGGTATGGCCACCGTCGGTGCAAAGGTTGACGGGCACCGCGTCCCGATGTGGACGCGCCTTCGCAATGGTCAATCAGTAGAGATTCAAACGGCGGTCGGGCAACGGCCTCAGGCAACGTGGATGGATATTGCACAAACTGGACGGGCGCGAACCGCGATCCGACGTGCACTGCGCGAAGAACATCGTGAAGGTCATATTAAGTTGGGCAAAGAACTTGCGCGGGTTGCTTTGGAACATGTGGGGAAACCTGCGACAGACAAAGCACTGGCAACGGCTGCTAAAAAGATGGGCCATGCAAAGCGCGACGATATGTTGGCCGCGTTGGGCAGTGCAGAAGTTACCGGATCTGATCTGGTGCGCGCCCTGTATCCAGAACTGCTGCATGACACTAAAGGCGAAGTTAACCAACCAGCAGGAGGCATCGTTGGTCTGGATGCGGATCAGTATGCACAGCCTGCAGAATGCTGCCAACCCCTGCCAGGTGAACGAATTGTAGGTATTGCCACACGCGGAAAAGGGGTTTTAGTTCATACAATCCATTGCGAAACATTAGCGTCCTATGAGGACCAACCGGATCGTTGGCTTGATTTGCGTTGGTCTGGCGGCAAAGGGTTGGCGGTCAATAAAGCATCAATAGAGATCACAATGGCAAATGATGCAGGCGTTTTGGGCCGCATCTGCACCTTGATTGGAGAGCAGAATGCAAATATCAGCGATCTTGATTTTGCAGACAAAAAGACAGATTTCTATCGAGTGCATGTTGATATAGAAGTAAGGGATGTAGAACATTTAACGCATGTTATTACTGCGGTAGAGGCCGATTCAGACGTTGCGGATGTTCGTCAGCGAAAACGCCAAGCCGCAACAACCTAAACTTACCGGATAAAGGCCCCCTTAAGTGTTTAAACGAAAACATCCCAGATCTTACTGGCAGAGTTTCAAAGAGTTCTTTTACCCGCGCACGGGCTGGCGGCGGGCGATAAACTATATCGGTTACAGATTAAAGCGGCTACCAGACACACCGCACAAGATCGCACTTGGTTTTGCGATTGGTGCGTTTGTTTGTTTCACACCATTTTTTGGGCTGCACTTCTTTATCGCTGCATTTTTTGCGTGGTTGTTGCGTGGCAATATGGTCGCTGCACTTACTGGCACATTTTTTGGAAATCCGGTTACATTCCCGATTATTGCTACGGTGAGTTATCGGTTCGGTCTGTGGATCATGGACTATTCGCGCAGTGACACCGCCTGGCAAAAGATCCGGGCTGGATTTAATAATGCCAGCCACACTTTGTGGAGCAATGTTAAGTCGTTGTTCGGATACGGGCCGTCCACATGGGACGGTATGGTTGAATTTTTCAATACGGTTATGGTGCCGTATCTGGTGGGCGGCATTCTTCCCGGTTTCGTAACTGCAACAGCGATATATTTTGCGACAAAACCTGCCGTGCGAGTATATCAAAATCGCAGAAAAGGGCGGATCATGGCCAAATTTAAAGAAATTCGCGAAAAGCGCGAGCAAAAGAAAAAGCGGGCTGAATGATAATTGGGATCGGCACAGATTTGGCAAATATCGAACGTATCCAAGGCACTTTGGATCGGTTCGGCGATAGGTTCCGCAACCGTGTGTTTACACCCATTGAACAATCCAAGGCCGAACGCCGTCGAGACGTGGCGGGCACTTACGCCAAAAGATGGGCCGCAAAAGAAGCGTGTTCAAAGGCGCTGGGGACAGGGTTGGCGATGGGTATATCGTGGATTGATATGTCGGTGACGAATATAAGGTCGGGGCAACCGCAGATGCATCTGACAGGGTGGGCCAAAAAGCGGTTGGATAAGATGACCCCTGATGGATACCAGGCTTTTGTGCATGTAACCTTGACCGATGATCATCCTTGGGCACAAGCGTTCGTGGTGATCGAAGCACATCCGACCGTCACCGTCGATGGGCTGAGCAACAGTTGACTAACGCGCCGATACGCGCGATGAACCCTCAAACTGATATCAAGAGAACCTAAATGGCTAAATCGAAGAATCCAGACAGTGCAAGCGAAACGATCAAGACAGTCGTCTACGCGTTATTATTGGCTGGCGTGATCCGTACGCTGTTCTTTCAACCCTTTTGGATTCCATCAGGGTCGATGAAAAGCACGCTTTTGATTGGCGACTTTTTGTTCGTGAACAAGATGGCATATGGATATTCAAAACATTCATGCCCTTGGTCAATCTGCCCTTTTAGCGGTCGCATCTTCGCATCAGAGCCAGAGGTTGGCGACATCGTTGTATTCAAACACCCAATCACCAATGTCGATTTCATCAAGCGTCTGGTGGGCACGCCGGGCGATACTGTTCAGATGGTTAAAGGAGTACTGCATCTAAACGGCAAAGCTGTACCACTAAAGAAAATCGGCACATTCCGCGAAACTTATAATGAACAAGGCCCTCTTAAGGGCATCCCAAGATGCAACACACGACCGACAGCGCGCGGCGCTGATTGTGACAAGGATTTGTATGAAGAGACGTTGCCGAACGGTGTTAAGCATGCGGTTCTAAACGTGTTTGATGGGCTAGGTGCGGACAATACTGGGATCTTTACAGTCCCAGATGGAAAGTACTTTTTCATCGGTGACAATCGCGACAATTCAGGCGACAGCCGCTTTCCATCCAGTTCTGGTGGTGTTGGGTTTGTCCCGTTTGAAAATTTTGTTGGCCGCGCGAATAGGGTGATCTTCTCTTCTGCGGGCAGCCGTATTTTGGCATTTTGGACTTGGCGCAAAGACCGGTTCTTTAAGGCGCTCGATTGAAGATATCATCTGAACTTGCCGATTTCAGCAAACGCCTTGGATATAAATTCAAGGAACCAGAGCTGTTGATCCAAGCAATGACGCATTCATCGCTCAGCTCTGCCTCGCGTCAAGACAATCAACGTTTGGAATTCTTGGGAGATCGTGTGTTGGGGTTGGTAATCGCGCAAGCATTGCTGGATCATGATACAAAGGCGCCTGAAGGAACGTTAGCGCCGCGGTACAACGCGCTGGTGCGCAAAGAAACATGTGCAGAAGTTGCGCAGCAAATAGATATTGGTGCAGCGTTAAAAATGGGCCGCTCAGAAATGCTCTCGGGTGGGCGACGCAAACAGGCGATCCTTGGCGACGCGATGGAGGCGGTGATTGCAGCCGTTTACCGCGACGGTGGCTTTGACGCCGCGCGGACGCTGATTTTGGCCCTTTGGGGCAATCGAATTGCCAATGCCGAGGAAGACGCGCGCGATTCGAAAACACGTCTGCAAGAATGGGCGCAAGCCCGTGGAATGCCGCCGCCAAATTATTTAGATATGTCACGCACAGGGCCAGATCATGCGCCTCAGTTTGAAGTACAAGCAAAAATTGCGAACGGCAAAGCTGCGATCGCAGTGGCAGCCAGCAAACGCCAAGCTCAGCAAGAAGCGGCCACCAAACTGTTATTGGAATTAGATAATGACTGAAACGAAATGCGGATTTGTGGCGCTAATTGGCGAACCCAACGCAGGTAAGTCTACATTGATGAACTACAT
>CALDZS010000137.1 GCA_937944065.1 uncultured Amylibacter sp.
CGCGGCTATGCCCCGATTACTGTGTGCCGTGCCTGCGGTGAACAAGTGGGCTGTGATCACTGCGATGCGCGCATGGTGGAACATCGGTTCCATGGCCATTTGATGTGCCATCAATGTGGTGAAACCAAACCGATGCCAACAAAATGCCCATCTTGTGATGTCGAAGGCCGCATGGCAGCGGTTGGCCCAGGCGTCGAACGTCTGGCCGAAGAAGCGACAACGCGTTTCCCCGATGCGCGGATCGAGGTTCTCTCCTCAGACATGTCCATGTCGGCACGCGCCTTGAAAGAGCGGATTTCTGCGATAGCTAATGGCGAGGCGGATATTATCATTGGCACGCAATTGGTGGCTAAAGGACATAACTTTCCTTTGCTGACATGCGTAGGTGTGATTGATGCAGACCTAGGCTTGATGGGTGGGGATTTACGTGCTGCTGAACGGACCTTTCAATTGATCCGCCAAGTATCTGGACGGGCAGGGCGGGCAGATAAAAAGGGCACCTCGTTCTTACAGACGCATCAACCTGAACATCCCGTGATAAAGGCAATCCTATCTGGTGAAGAAGAAGCATTTTGGGCCGCAGAAGCAGCAGAGCGCGAAGCATCTGCAATGCCCCCATTCGGGCGCTTGGCAGGCGTTGTTTTGTCGGGGCCAGATTTGGCTGTCCTTACCAAAATAGCAAATGGCTTGGTGCAAAACGCGAAACCATTGCGCGCGATCGGTGCGCAGGTGTACGGCCCCGCACCAGCCCCAGTTGCACGGGTGCGCGGCAAGCATCGTATCCGTATTCTTGTCAAAGCCGCGAAAGTGGCTTCGTTTCAATCTGCCTTAGCCACATGGCGCGGGCAGGCGCGTATCCCTAACAATGTGCGCATTAGTATCGATATTGACCCACAGAGTTTCTACTAATTTTCAACACATCTGGTAATGCCAAACGGGTCGCGATAAAGAAGGTGCAAGATAAGGGATTAGGCATATGAAATTCGCACCGACACCGAAATCAGGAATACTCGATATCGATTTGTACGTCGGTGGCAAAGGCCATCTGGACGGGGTGGAAAATGTCGTCAAGCTCAGCTCGAACGAAAATCCGCACGGCCCAAGTCCACGCGCGATTGATGCGTTCAAGGCAGAAGCAAAATTCCTGAATTATTATCCTTCGTCCGACCATGCAGAGCTACGTGAAACACTGGCCGAAGTTCACGGTCTAGATGCTGAACGTATTATCTGTAGCAATGGATCGGACGAGTTAATCAGCTTTCTAACCCAGGCCTTTGCAGGCGAAGGGGACGAGGTGATTTTCACGGAATATGGATTTTTGATGTACAAAGTTTGCACGTTGTCCGCAGGAGCGACACCTGTTGTTGTCACTGAAAAAGACCGCCACACAGATGTCGATGCAATCTTGGCGGCAGTGACAGAGAATACTAAACTGGTGTTCATCGCCAATCCGAATAATCCAACAAGTACGTTTATAGAATTATCCGAGATTGAACGGTTGGTTGCTGGATTGCCAGAGCATATCGTCTTGGTTCTGGATGGTGCCTATGCCGAGTTTGTGGATGGCTATGATGGCGGCGCATCCCTGTCCGATACTTATCCGAACATCGTGATGACACGGACCTTTTCAAAGGTCTACGGAATGGGGGGTGCGCGACTTGGTTGGGGCTATTCTTCGAAACCGATGATCGAAATTTTATCACGTGTACGCGGACCATTTAATGTGAATTCGGGGGCTTTAGCAGCCGGCGTTGCCGCCGCAAAAGATATTGAATATTTCGAGTTATGCATAAAACGCAATGCCAAGGCGCGGGATCGATTGGCCAAAGGTTTGGCAGATATTGGCCTGCAGTCCGAACCTTCGTTTACCAATTTCGTTCTGGTGGATTTCGGGTCCGAGACTGATGCAGATGCGGCCGACAAGCTGTTGCAACATAATGGAATTTTGATACGCGCGGTTAAGGGCTACGGTCTGCCAAGCTGTCTTCGCATAACGGTTGGTAAAATGGTGGACTGTGACCGCATTGTTTCAATCCTAACAGAATTTCAAAAAGGTCGTGCGACATGACGGTGATTTACGAAAAAGTAGCGCTGATTGGTCTGGGACTGATCGCGTCATCCTTGGCGCACGCGATGAAACGCGGCGGTTTGGCAGATGAAATTGTCGGCACCACAAGGTCGAAAGAAACCCGCGATATTGCGACCTCTCTTGGGTTTTGTGACCGCATCGAGGAAACGGCCATCGCGGCTGTAAAGGATGCAGATCTGGTTATTCTTTGTGTCCCCGTAGGTGCGATGGCAAAGATCGCCGCAGAGATCGCGCCGCATCTAAAGGTTGGCGCAACTGTTTCGGATGTCGGGTCCGTGAAGCAAGCAATCATCGATGCCGTTTCTCCACATATACCAGAGGGCGTTCACTTTGTACCCGCACACCCGCTGGCGGGAACCGAGCATTCTGGCCCCGCGTCAGGCTTTGCCGAATTGTTTGATAACCGGTGGTGTATCATGACACCGCTGCCCAACCAATCGTTGGACGCAGCGAACCAGCTGGAACAGTTTTGGCGCGGCGTTGGATCAAATGTTGAACGTATGGACCCAGCACATCATGATTTGGTATTGGCAGTGACCAGTCACGCGCCGCATTTGATTGCGTACACAATGGTTGGTGTGGCCGATGATTTAGAACGGGTGACAGAGAAAGAAGTGATCAATTTCTCTGCTGCTGGTTTCCGCGACTTCACCCGAATTGCTGCGTCTGACCCGACAATGTGGCGTGACGTGTTCTTGAACAACAAAGAAGCGACGCTCGAGATTTTAGGACGCTTCACCGAAGAATTGTTTGATTTGCAGCGCGCGATCCGACGTGGGGATGGCGATCAATTGCACGAGTACTTTACCCGCACCCGCGCCATCAGGCGCGACATTCTTGAAGCGGGGCAAGACACCAAAGAAGCGAACTTTGGTCGTGAATAGGCGTATTGCATATGGCGGGCTAGTGGCTGTTCTTTTGACTGCGCAGGCTGCGTTGGCACAGAATGATATGCCTGTCTGTGGTAGGTTTGATATTCGCGGAACTGTTTTGGATCCTATCACGTCCGAAACCGAAGGCTGCGGTATTGATAAACCTGTGAAAATCAACTCTGTCGCAGGTGTTGATCTGTCTCGCCCAGCCACATTGGACTGCAAAACCGCCAAGGCCTTGCGCAGTTGGATTACAGAGGTGGCAGTTCCTGTTCTGGGTCGCAAAGGTGGGCTGGAACGATTGGATGTCGCGGCAAGTTACTCCTGTCGTCCACGCAACAACAAGAAAGGCGCCAAAATGTCAGAGCATTCCTTGGGACATGCTATCGATATTTCGGGTTTTGGTCTGAAAAATGGCAAGCAGATAACGGTGTTAGAGCACTGGTCGAACTCTCGCTATTCGATTGTTCTGCGGTCTGTGCACCGCAAAGCCTGTGGCATATTCGGGACCGTCTTAGGCCCAAAGGCTGACAAGTATCACAGGGATCATTTCCACTTTGATACTGCGCGGTACCGCAAGGGAAATTACTGTCGTTAACGGTTGTTCAGCTTCGGCGCGTCGCCAATTGTTACTGGGCCAATCTTCATTTTGCGGCCTTTGAATGTCAGCGGTACATCCAGTGTGGATTTGTTTCCGGACAGGGCGGCAACAATCCCAAGACCTGAACGCATGGTTTTCGCGATCGTTGGTTCAAGCGCACCACTGTTTTCCGCCAAAGCAATCATGTCTTTCCAGTTTTTGGCGCGAATGCGTAAACTGCCCGTTGGATAGCCCAGCATGTCCAAATTGACGGACCCTTTGGCTTGAACTTCTAATCCGCCCCAAATCGCATTGCCGTCGTCTAGATCAATCCGGCTTAAGAACGGTTTTTCGCCTTCTATGGCTGCCTTGTCCCAAGGGGCATCAAAATATGCGGTGCCTGACAGATGCAGTTTCTCGAACGTATCGGGCAAAATACCACTGGCGTCTACGCTTCGGCGTAATTCGGTTGATGGGCGAAATCCAGCGGCATCGAACGCGATATCATGTGCAAATTCAGCTTTTGCAGATTGGCGCGATGCCAACAGACCACTATCAAGTGTTGCGTTCCAACCTGCGTTGCTGGCGAACCTAGTTTTCGCAAGAGTGGTTGTGAAACGCTCTAGGGGAAGTAGGGTTAGATCGCCGAAGACGAGACTGGTTTTGATCTGTTCGGAATTGATCGAGATGTTTTGCAAAGGTGTGGAGACGATTTGCTCTGATGGAAACAAGGCAATGATGTGATTTGGTTTATAGCTGAGTGTCAGCAATTCCACACGTGGTGCATTCCATGCCCAGCCTGATCTGGGGTCAGCCAACGCCAAGTCCTGAACAACGGTGTCAAACCGGTTCGGAAACCCTTTGACATCGACGTCGCCATATTCGGCGACCCAGCCAGATGCATGGCGTGTTTCCAACCACGTCTCGACCGCCTTTTCTTTTTGGCCTGATCCAACAAACCAATACGCCCCCCAACCAAAGGCCGCAACAAACATCAGTCCAATTATCCAACGCATATTCATGCTTTCCATTATTCAATACGCGCTTATAAACAGATCAAACGAAAGGTTCCATCCGATGAAAGACACTTTGTGGGTATTTGGCTATGGCTCGCTTATTTGGCAACCTGGATTTGAATATATTGCAAAAGAAAAAGCAATTTTGCGCGGATATGCGCGTAGTTTTTGCATGCGATCCATTCATCACCGCGGAACGGTCGATCACAACGGATTGGTCTTGGCATTGGATCGGGCGTCAGATGCCGCGTGTGACGGCATTGCATTTGGCGTTGCATCCGACGTTGCGGATAAAACCTTGGATTATCTGCGTGAACGCGAACTCGTGTCCTCAGCATATCTAGAAAAGAATTTGCCAGTAACGCTAAGCGATGGGCGCGAGGTGACTGCGGTTACATATGTCATCGACGAGGCGCATGAACAATATTGCGATTTCGATTTGGAAACCCAGGCTCAAATGATTGCGACAGCCGTGGGTGGGCGGGGCCCAAATACCGAATATCTGTATAACACCGTCGACAGTATAAAAGCCCTGAATCTAACCGATCCAGAGCTTTCTTGGCTTTATAAACGGGTGCGCGAACTTGCGGGTTAGTTGACTGTTTCGACCTGCAAGATCATGCCGTCTGCGTGGGTAACTCTTGCAGGTTCACCGACTTTTGTGTCTGCGTTTTCAGGCCATTCCGCCCGCCAACGCATCCCTTCGATTTCAATCAATCCCTCGCCATTGGCGAATTCAAGCACCTTGCCGGTGCGCCCAACAAAGCGCGCATTGCGTTGATTTAGCCGCGCGTCGACCTCGCCACCGCCATCACCGTATTTGTTAAACAAGTGACGGCCGAGAACGGTAAGAAAGATCGACAGACCCGCGAAGGTCATAACCTGTACGCCACTGCTCATGTTCGGCGATGCGGTTACCAAGGCGGCCATGACCAGACCAGCAAGGGCTGGCCAGATCAAGAAGAACGACATTGTCGCCATTTCCAACGCGCCTAGGGCAAAGGCAAAGGCCACCCACCACCACGGCGAAATTCCATCAAGGGCGCCAAAGAATGTATTCATCGTTTCCATATGCGTGTCCTTTCAAGACGAGTGTTTACTTTTTAGCAGGCTTATCGCCAGTCACCGCTTTCGCGATTTCCGCAATCCCGCTGATTGATCCGATCAAGCTTGAAGCTTCTAGTGGCATCATGATTGTCTTCGCACTCGGACTAGACGCCATATCACGCAATGCTTCAGTGTATTTTTGCGCAACAAAGTAGTTGATGGCCTGAATATCACCCTCGGCAATCGCATGCGATACCATCGCGGTTGCTTTTGCTTCGGCTTCGGCCGCACGTTCGCGGGCTTCGGCGTCCAAGAACGCGGCTTGTTTGCGACCTTCAGCTTCGCGCACTTGACCTTCTTTCTCCCCCTCGGCTTTCAGAATGGCCGCTTGCTTCATACCTTCTGCTGTCAAAATCTCGGCACGCTTGTGACGCTCCGCTTTCATTTGACGTGCCATAGCTTCGTTAATATCTGGTGGCGGTGCCAAATCTTTGATTTCAACGCGTGTCACCTTGATGCCCCATGGGCTGGCTGCTTCGTCGATGACGGACAGTAGTTTCGTGTTGATCATGTCTCGGTTAGATAGGCTTTCGTCCAAGTCCATATTACCCACAACCGCACGAATGTTGGTTTGCGTTAGGTTCGACAGTGCTCGCGTTAGATCGCGCACCTCATAGGCCGCGTCAGCCGCACTAATAACCTGATAAAAGGTCACCGCGTCAGTCATAACCATCGCGTTGTCTTTTGTAATCACTTCTTGGCTGTCGATGTCTAGCACCGTTTCCATCATGTTAATGCGTGCGCCGACTTTGTCTACGTAGGGCACCAAAAAGGCCAAGCCCGGTTGGAGTGTTCTTGTGTAGCGACCAAAGCGTTCAACAGTCCAGTTTTCGCCTTGTGGGACGACTTTGACGGCTAAATATACAGTCAACAATGCAAATGCTAAAATGACCAGTGATGTTATTCCAAATATTTCTTCCATTACGGCTCCTGTTTTAAATATCTTACAGTATATGTGGGGATTTTCAGGGTGATATTCAACTAGAAACAAGTAAAATCGACCAAAATTCGTACCAAACTTACCGATTGGAATAACAGCGGAATAGCGTTATAAATCGCGTTAACAAATAAGGCTATCAAAGATATGGCATCCGTCGACAGGCAAATTAATCTGAAGTTCACCCAGCCGTTTAATCAGATATTGACCATGCTGATTTTGGTCGGGATGGTCGCGGTTGGAACCTATCTGGTTTATCCTTCGATTGCGCCAATTTTTCTGGCATCTCCGTATTTAAACGGCTTCATCATCATCGTGTTTCTGTTTGGCCTGATTTCGTGCTTTTGGCAGGTTTTGACCATGATCAAATCCGTAAATTGGATCGAAGGTTTCGCGCTGGATCGGCCTGGGCACAATTTTGTAAAAGCGCCAAGTCTGTTGGCAACCTTGGCTGCGATGTTGTCAGAGCGGGCATCACGTTTTGCGCTTACTTCTACCTCTACTCGTTCAATCTTGGACAGCGTTGCGACCCGCCTTGACGAAGGGCGAGAACTGACACGCTATATCATTAATCTATTGATATTCCTTGGGCTACTGGGAACCTTCTACGGCTTGGCAACCACCATTCCTGCGGTTGTCGACACGATCCGTTCACTTGCGCCGCAAGAAAACGATACATCCATCAGTGTGTTCGACAATTTAATGTCTGGGCTAGAGGCGCAGTTGGGCGGTATGGGCACGGCCTTTGGCTCGTCCTTGCTTGGTTTGGCTGGATCGCTGATCGTTGGTTTGTTGGACTTGTTTTCAGGGCGCGCGCAAAACCGGTTTTTCCGAGAGTTGGAAGAATGGATGTCTTCCATCACCAAGCTGGGTGGGACGGGCGAGATTGGCAGTGGTGCTGTGAACGCGGGCCTGTTCGAAAGTGCGTCATTGCAAATGGAAGGCCTGCAAACCATTCTGGCCCAAACGGCTGGGCGTATGGATCAGATGTCAGTTGCGGTTGAACGCATGGTTGAACATTCATTGCATACCCAAGCCCAAGCGGCGGCATCGATGAATGAAATTGCAGTGGGTCAGTCCCATATCGTTGACGCCATTGCGCGCATGCAATCCGAGGGCGAGGGTATTTTGGACGCAGAAACGCGCATGCGTCTGCGCAACATGGACACGCACCTGTCTCAAATCCTAGAGGATACAGCCGCAGGGCGCGCGCAAGGTCTGTCAGAACTGCGCTCGGATATCAGCGTGCTTAGCAAGAACATCGCCAAGTTGGCAAAAGGATAAGGTTTTGGCATTATCCCGTAACAACGGCCGCAGATCAGATGCCAATATTTGGCCGGGCTTTGTTGATGCAATGACGGCATTATTGCTGGTGCTAACCTTCGTTCTATCAATCTTTATGATTGTGCAATTCGTATTGCGCGAAACAATCTCGGGGCAGGGTGAAGAACTGGATGCGTTGGGTTTGCAAATCGCTGGCCTGTCCAGTGCGCTGGGGTTGGAAGAAAGTAAAAACACAAATCTTGAGGATCGTGTTTCAACCCTTCAAGGGCTGCTGGGCGAGGCGCAAAACGACATTGAAGGGTTGCAAGGCCAAGTCGCAAGTTTCGAGAGCCAAGTTGCTGGTTTATTGGCTGACAAATCTTCGTTGGAAACCCAAAGGGGCGCACTTGAAACAGATCTTGCCGCCCTGAATGCCGAGCAAGCCAGAACTTTGACTGAAAAAGAAGCGGTTCAATTGGCCCTGGCCAAGGCGCGGTCTGAAATTGATGACAAAGTAGAAGCTGCGCGACTGGATGCAGCAAAACGCGAAGCTTTGAACGCCCTAATCGCCAGTCTAGAGGCCGACGTTGTAGCCAAAGATCAAGAGATAATTGAAAAACAAACGGCACTTTTGAACAGCGAAAAAGACATAACAGAGCGCGAATTGGCATTGAGCAAGTTGAACAAGCAACTCAGCGACGCCGAGAAACTGCGAATTGCAGAAGCCGCCGCAGCTGCATTGTTGCAAGACCGCTTAAAGAACAGCCAAACCGAACTAACTGCAATGACATTGGCACTAGAGGCGAAGCGCAAAGAGGCAGAAGATCGACTGACACTATTGGCCGCCGCGGAATTGGCGAAAAAACAATTGCAAAACCAACAGACCGTGACACTGACAGACGCACAGAAGAAAGAGGCGTTGCTGGCACAGGCCAATAAATTGCTGTCTCAGGAAAAGGCGCTGGGTGCCGATGCACAACGCAAGCTGGCCTTGTTGAACCAACAAACGGTCGAACTGCGCACGCAGTTGAACCAACTGCAGGGTTTATTGGATGATGCGGCGCAAAAAGACACTGAAAGCCAGATCCAAATGCAGGCGTTAGGCAACAATCTTAACACGGCATTGGCGCGTGTAGCCGCAGAACAGAAAAAACGTGCAGAGCTGGAACAGGCCGAACGGGAACGGCTGGAAGCTGAGACAAAGAATTTGGAACAGTTCCGGTCCGAGTTTTTCGGACGCATTCGGGCCTTGCTTGAAGGACAAGAAGGCGTGCGCATGGTCGGCGACCGCTTTGTGTTTTCATCAGAAGTGCTGTTCGCACCTGGATCGGCAAACTTGGGTGTGGGTGGCAAGAACGAGCTGCGCAAGGTCGCAGGAATTCTGAAAGGGATCGCTGACGAAATCCCACCACAGATTGATTGGATTTTGCGCGTTGATGGCCACACAGACCGCGTTCCAATACGCGCGTCCATCCAGTTCAAGGACAATTGGGAGCTTAGCCAGGCCCGTGCTTTGTCAGTGGTTAAATACTTAATCCAACCATTGGGTATTCCAGCGAATAGGTTGGCAGCCAACGGGTTTGGTGAATTCCAACCGTTGGATACAGGGGACAGCCAAGCGGCCTATGCCACGAACCGACGGATCGAGTTGAAGTTCACTGAAAAGTAATTAGACGCGGCCATTCAGGTACCAAGCAGTTAGATCACCTTTACCCTTAAGGCTTACTTCGCCACGCAGGGTGAAATCAAACAGGCCTTCGATTTTCTCTTTGGTGGTTTCGCACAACAATATAGAATTCACCGCAGCCGCTTTTTCCAACCGAGCGGCGATATTAACGGTGTCGCCCCAGACATCATAGGCTGGTTTACGTGTGCCAATAACACCTGCCACCGCAGGACCCGTGTGGATGCCGATGCGCAATTCAAACTGCCCACCCAGCTCTGGTGGCATCTCTTTGCCGACATTCAGCATTTCCAACGCCAAGTCGCAAATCCGTTCGACATGGTCTGCTTGCGGTTCAGGCATACCACCTGCCACCATAAAGCTGTCGCCTAGGGTTTTGATCTTTTCCAATTCATACTTTTCCGCCAAGGCATCAAAGCGGGTGAATAGAAAGTTCAGGAAATCCACAACTTCTTC
>CALDZS010000138.1 GCA_937944065.1 uncultured Amylibacter sp.
TGGGCGACTAGGATTGGTTCCAAGGCGCTGGTCGTTCCTTGGCATACCGTTGCCAAAAACCTTTATCCCCGAGGGGAATACTTTTGAGCATGCAGAGGGCGGCGAGTTCAACTTTGATGTAACAATAAAAGCGCCCATTATCGGGCATATCGTAGCCTATAAGGGCGTCTTGAACCAAACGGTCTAGGCTAGATGTTTTTGATACGCCAAAGACGCCAATGCCAAATCGCCCAAAGCATGACCGCGAAACACGAACGCCGTGCGATCAGCTGCGGCAGTGCGTCCTTCGACCTCGCCCAACACTAAATCACCAATGTCCCCGTGAATATCAGCGGGGTTCGCCAATTTGTTTGGTAACGCCGCCTCTTGTGCAACATCGTCAATGATCAACTTGTCCAAACCTGCAAAGCTGTCTTTCTTCCAAGGCACCGCCAAATCTGTAATAGCGGCAAAGCACCCTTGCTGCATCCAGCCAGCATCCAAAAACGGCTCTCCGCCATCCGTTGCGGTTATTGATGTCACCACGATATCTACGTCGTCGATGGCAGCCTTGGCCGTATCACATACCTCTGATCGCAGGCCAAGTTCATCTGCCACTCCGCGCAGTAAATCTATGTTCAGTTGACCACGCCCAAACAGCTTGATCCGTTCCAGCGGGAACATCTGGGCAAACGCGCTGAGATGCGCGCGCGCCTGCACGCCACACCCTATAAACCCGACACTTGCCGCATCTTTGCGCGCCAGCGATCGGGCGGCCAACGCGCTGAGACCTGCGGTGCGCAATGCAGTAATCCAATTACCATCCATAATCGCCAACGGCACGCCGGTTGTACCATTCAGCAAGGTGACCAAGCTGTTAATCTGCGGCAGACCATGTTCGGGATTGCGGGGGTTCAGAACCAGAGATTTCGTTGCTAAAAACGACGGATCATCCATCGCGGCAAGTGTCGCCATCATATAGCGCCCATCAGGCGGGGTAATAACGGCCTTAGGCGCGCTCCACACCGTGTTCTTGGCGGCACCTTTTATTAAGTGTTCCAAGCTTTGCATGACATCAAAGATATCGACACCAAGCGTGTCTAGCATCTGTTCAGACAGGTACGGGATTGTTGGTGGCGCCATAAGCTTTGGTCCTTGTTAACTGCTTGGTCAAGCTTACGCGATTCTCAACGCGATTGGCGATTATTGTTTCATCGCCCGCAGTGCTGCGTTGTAGTAGTATTTCCCAGACAACCAAGCGTTAACATCTGTTTTGATATCAGGCACGATCAAGGACACCGACGATGTACCCTGCGTCGCGATGAACGTCACAAATTCTCTACCCTGTTCGGATTTTGCTGCAAAAACGGTCTCATTAGGTTGATCACGGATGACCCGTAGGGTCAGTTTCGCCGAAACGAGTTCCGCCTCGAATACCTTGCGGTTTTCTGCGTGATCCGATGCCAGCTCTGTCTTTACGGTCATTACGATCGCGCTAATTTCGTCCAAGCCAGCGTTGGTGACGATCACGCCTTTTATGCCATCGGTATCGATTGGGGTGGCGGTAAAGCTTTCATTAATGTTGATCGTTTTTGATCCCAGTGACACCTCTTTGGTCGGCTCTAGCATTCCCCAAGCTGATCCTGGTATCTGCATGTTGGCCACCGCCGATTTCACCAACGCAGCCGAACTTGAGGTTTTACTTTGGATGAAATACCCACGGTCGCCTGCGAATGCGACAGCAACGGTAACTGGTTGCTCTGGGTATTTGGGCAAGACATACTGGCCGACACCAAATATGATACCATTTTTGTTCTTAATCAGCTGTAAACCTTGGGCTTTTACGCCCAAAGCAACTGAATATGCGATCAACCAATCGGTGTGATTTGCCGTTATGTTCATCTGAAAACCAGTGACAATTGCAGACAAGGTATTGTATTTTATGGTGGCAATTTCCTTGCCATCGAGAAAGAATTTGTTGGCCGCGCCACCGTCGGTGGGAACATTAATTACAATGTTTTCAGCAGGCAGGATAAAATTGACGCCTGGTGCGACGTCGGTATATTTCTTCATCGCTAAATCAGTGGCTGTTTGTGCCGATGCCGACAATCCCATCAACAACACAATACAAAAAGAAATTGTTGCGATTGTCTTGGGAAATTGAGCGAGCATCATAAGAAATCTCCGTTCACAACAGTTACGACCGAAGGGCGTCAACCATTCGACTGACATTATCGGGATCCGCGTCTGGCGTAATACCATGGCCCAGATTGAAAATATGGGGGCCACCAGCAAAAGCCGCCTTGATCCGCTTGGTTTCAGAAACCAGCTTTTCGCCACCTGATACCAACAGGCTTTGGTCCAAGTTTCCTTGAACGCAAGTTATCGATTGCAAGTTCTCGACCGCCCAATCCGCGTCAACATCCGCGCCAATGGCAACGGCGTCAATCTCTGTTGTTTTTGTATAGTTTAGAATGCCCTCATTCGAAGTCCCGCGCGGGAAACCAATGATTTTTACATGCGGATATTCTTCGCGCAGAACAGAAACGATGCGCGCCGTTGGGCGTGTGGCATATTTGGCGAACTGAAATCCAGAAAGAACACCGGCCCAGCTGTCGAAAATTTTGACAACTTCTGCGCCAGCTTTGATCTGTTCAACCAAATATTGAATTGTTGCTTCGGTAATCAGTTCAATTAGCGCGTCAAATACCGCGGGCTTTTCGTTCATCAACGCTAAGGCAGGCGCTTGATCCGGCGTACCCCGCCCTGCAATCATATATGTTGCGACCGTCCAAGGTGCGCCAGCGAACCCGATCAATGCGGTTTCAGGCGGCAAAGCTTCGCGCAGGTTACGCACGGTTTGGTAGATCGGCGACAGGGTTTCGTGGACATCATCCGCATCGCTCAGTTTGTTAAAATCTGCTTTCGATGTGATTGTCGAAAGGCGCGGCCCTTCACCAGTCACAAACCATAGGTCGGCCCCTAAAGCCTGCGGGATCAGCAAGATGTCGGCAAACAGAATGGCAGCATCGAACCCATAGCGTCTAATAGGCTGCAACGTCACTTCGGTCGCCAGCTCTGGGTTATAGCAAAGTTTCAGAAAATCACCTGCTTTGGCACGTGTTTCGCGGTACTCGGGCAGATATCGTCCAGCTTGGCGCATCATCCAGACAGGTGGCGTTTCCAGCGTTTCGCCCGATAGGGCCCGAATTAGTAGTTTGTCAGCAGTATCCATGCCCCACTTCTATCTGGCAATCCGCTGGGGTGAAAGCGCATAGTTTTCTACACTTTTCATGGTTTACAAATCACCGACAAAAACGCATGTTCGCGCCCGAAGGCTTTGGCCTTCGTGCGGGCGTGGTGGAATGGTAGACACGCCAGACTTAAAATCTGTTGGGCGAATGCCCGTGGGGGTTCAAGTCCCCCCGCCCGCACCACACAGTCGCGTTAATTTTCTCGCGTGACATCCTCGTAGCAAAAGAGTTTTATACAGACATGAGCGATCACATAAAACTCAAAGACGTGGCCTTGGCCGCAGGTGTCAGCGAGATGACAGCGTCACGTGCCTTGCGAAATGCAGCAGATGTGTCCGCTGCCACTCGGAAAAAAGTAATCCAATCAGCATCAAAACTGGGCTATGTCCCTAACCGGATCGCTGGCGCGCTAGCATCCAACAAAGTAAATTTGGTCGGCGTGGTGATTCCATCGGTCAAAAGCTATGTCTTTTCCGAGGTTTTGGACGGTATTTCAACCGCGCTGAAACCCACCAATCTACGCCCGGTGTTCGGCCTATCCGACTATGATCTAGACACCGAAGAAGAGGTTATTCGCGACATGTTGGCGTGGCGCCCTGCGGGGTTGATCGTGGCAGGGTTGGAGCATTCTGAAGGTGCACAAAAAATGTTGCATAATATGGATGCACCGCTTGTCGAAATTATGGACGTCGATGGCGACCCAATTGATTCCTGTGTGGGAATTTCCCACTATCGCGCAGGATACGAAATGGCACAAGCAATCTTGGTTAAAGGGCACCGCAAGATTGGGTTTTTAGGAACCAAGATGAGCAGTGATTTCCGCGCATCAAAACGGTTGAATGGCTTCGTGGACGGGCTGAAGACCAAGGATGTTACCTTGGTTGATCAAGAGCTGTATTCATCGGGATCAAGTGTGGAAAAAGGCAAAGCGTCAACCGCAGCCATGTTGTCACGTCATGCCGATTTGGATTGCATCTACTGTTCCACAGATGTGATTGCGATGGGGGCTGTGATGCATTGCTTGGATGCGGGAATTTCAATTCCAGATCAGCTGGCAATTGCTGGATTCAATGCCTTGTCTATGGCGTCCGGACTGCCAGTAGAACTGACGAGCACGGACAGCCTACGGTATGAAATCGGTACAAAAGCAGCAGAATTAATTCTGGCTAGAAACGAGCCTAAGGCGGACAATTCTGCACGAATAATTGCGCTGGAAAGTTCTGTTAGGTTGGGCGGAAGTATCTAGATCGCGTAGCAGCGATGCACTTTTGACCTTGCCCTAATACCATTTGGCAACGGGCGGCAAGCTCATCAGAACAGCACTCGGATCATGGCCTGATTGCAGGCCGAAATGTGTGCCGCGATCATAAACCAGATTAAATTCGGCGTACCGACCCCTTTTCTGCAATTGGATCTCCCGATCTTCTTCTGTCCAAGTTTCGTCCCGACGCAACCGCGTGATCGGTAAGAACGCGTCCAAAAACGCGCGGCCGACATCTTGGGTGAAATCAAAGTCTGCGTCCCAGTTTTGGGTATCTAGATCATCATAAAAGATACCGCCGACACCACGTGCGATACCCCAATGTTTGATCATGAAATATTCGTCGGCCCATTCCTTGAATTTGGGATAGTATTCCGCGGAATGTTTATTGCACGCATCTTCCAACACTTTGTGAAAGAATGCGGTGTCTTCATCAACTTCGATCATCGGGTTCAGATCAGCGCCACCACCGAACCAACTGGCGTGCGGGGTCCAAAACATTCGTGTATTCATGTGCACCGCAGGGCATTTTGGGCTGTTCATATGTGCCACCAGCGATATGCCAGAAGCCCAAAATGGACTATCCGTATCCAGTTGAATATCTTTGCGCGCAGCCATCGCGGCCTGTGCCTGCGGGCTGAGCGTTCCGTGAACAGTCGAGATATTTACACCGACCTTTTCAAACAGCCGCCCGCCGCGCATAACGGACATCAAACCACCGCCGCCTTTGCCGCCATCTCGCTTTGTTTCAGTCAACTCGAACCGTCCAGCCGGCAGGTCGGCAAAAGGCCCGCTAACTTGTTCATCCTCTAGCTTTTCAAACGCATCGCAAATTTGGTTCCGCAAGTCGCTGAACCAAGCGCTCGCCGTTTGTTTTTTTGGGTCATTCATATCTGTCATGCCACCGATCTTAGCAACAGAAAAGACACCTCGCCAGCCCTTGATCGTCGATTGCATCTTATTGTCGCGGCTCGTAGCTTGGCCAAGTTGGCGAAAGGAATCATTATGGCCAAAACGCCCCTCGAAGACATCGATAACGTCAAAGGTATGGGTTGGGCATTTGGTTCGGTTCTAACGGCCAGTGCAATGACTTTGGGCATTCGCATATTATCCGAAACGATGGACAGCCGCATGATTGTGTTCTGGCGTTTTGCCATCACGACCGCCGCAGTTTTGATCGCCATAGCCGTTTTCAAGAAATTGCGCGATGATTTGCATTTTTCCAACCCAAAGGAACATTTGTTACGGGGTGTATTGATTGGAATTGCGACCCATCTTGGGTTCTATGCCATCACTCAAATTCCCTTGGCAACGGTCTCTGTGTTGTTTTTCACCGCCCCAATATTTGCCACCATCATGAGCGTTATAATCCATGGCGAGGCTATTGGACCACGACGCATCGGTGCTATTTTATTGGGTTTTATAGGCGCCATAGTCATTTTACGCCCAGGCACGACCGAACTGGAATGGGGCGTGATCGCGGCACTTGCATCATCACTGACATTCGCAGGTGCACTGACAATGTCGCGGCATTTGTCCAAAGTGGATGGATCGTTCTCGACCCTAATTTCGGCGAATGTGATCTCTTTGGTGATGAGCATTCCTTTGATCGTCCCGATATATGAAGCACCCAGTGGTAGTTTCGCTTGGTTCTGGGTATTAGCCTTGGTTGTCCTTGGCTATGGACGTCAAATCGCTGACATTAAGTCGTATACTTTGGCAGAGGCCGCGGTCATCGCCCCAATATCATATCTGCGCTTGGTGTTCTTGGGATTGGCAGGGTTCTTGATGTATGCAGAGGTTCCAGATCGCTATACGATCATTGGGGCCGTCGTCATCATCGCAGCATCGCTGTATATTGCGCAACGAGAGGCGCAGTTAAAAACCTAGACTGCCTTGCGGGCATTCAACGCGGCTGTGATTGTGCCGTCGTCCAGATAGTCCAGCTCGCCACCAATCGGCACGCCTTGCGCTAAAGAGGTGATAGCAACCTCGCCACCCTCCAGTTGGTCGGCAATGTAATGTGCGGTTGTTTGACCGTCCACCGTAGCATTCAACGCCAAAATCACCTCGGTAATTTTTTCGTCTGCAACACGGGCAACTAGATGCGGAATACGTAATTCTTCGGGCCCGACACGATCTAGCGCAGACAAGACCCCACCCAACACATGATACCTGCCTTTAAAGACATTGCTGCGTTCCATAGCCCACAAATCAGACACGTCTTCGACCACGCAGATTTGGCCGTTGGCACGGCGTCCGTCCATACAGACATCGCATTCGTCCAAGGTACCTATGTTGCCACATGTAGAGCATTCGCGTGCAGTTTGCGCGACGGTGAACAAACTGTCCGCCAGTGGCGACAACAGGATGTCACGTTTCTTGATCAGATGCAGAACCGCACGGCGTGCAGACCGTGGCCCCAGCCCCGGCAGTTTCGCCATTAACTGAATTAAGACATCAATATCTTTGCTGCTGCGATTCATATGTTTTTTAGAACGGGAGCTTCATGCCCTCAGGCAAGTTCATCCCTTGGGTGACTTTACCCATTTCCTCTTGGCTTTTGGTCGCCGCTTTGATCTGACCATCTTTGATCGCGGCCACGATCAAATCTTCGACGACTTCTTTGTCGTCAGGATTAAACAAAGTTGGATCGACCTCTAATCCCACAACGTTGCCCTTGGCTGTGACGCGCACTTTGACCATTCCAGCCCCTGCTTCGCCAACAACCTCGATTTCATCAAGTTTCGCTTGCGCGTCTTCCATTTTGGATTGCATTTCTTTGGCTTGTTTCATCAAGCCGGCCATGTCTCCTAGACCTTTAAACATGTCATACTCCGCAGTTTCATATTTCAAAACTATCTAACCATTGACCGGATAAAGAACAAGAACCTGTTCATTCTTCTCGGCAAAACCAACACTCGCACCAAATGGTGCAACAAGCCCGTTACATATCTTCGAACGGGTCCCAATCATCATCAGCTTCTGGTACCGCTTCTAGAAATTCTGTTTCATCCGGATCAACAGGTTGACGCACATCTAGAATTTCTGCGCCAGGAAAAACAGTGATGGTGGCGCGCACTAACGGGTGATCTAACGCTTCGGCATGCAGATCGTCGCGCGCTTCTTGTCGCAACTCGTCAATGGTGGCACCACCGCCGTCATTGACCAAGCTGACGCCCCAGCGCGCACCCGTCCACGTTTGCAGCTTTTGCCCTAATCTTTGTGCCAAATCAGCTGGGGCATTATCTGTGGGCTGGAATTCGATACGACCGGGTGCGAAGCTGGCCAATCGCAAACTGGTTTCCACATCCACCAGTAATCGCATATCACGGCGCGATTTTATCAACTCGACCACTTGGTCAAATCGGGCATACCGCGCCAAAGCCTCTTCTGGTTCAGCCATCGCCAAGGCGGTGGCACCACCGCCTTGGACAACAGTTGTGGTTTGGGTCGAAACTGTACCAGATGCTTCTGCTGATGGAACGGGGACGCCTCCGCCGCTCGGTGGTGGCGGTGCGGTTGGTCCGTCTTGTAACTTCTTAATCAGCTCTTCGGGGCTGGGCAAGTCAGCCACGTGGGTTAAACGAATAATTGCCATCTCTGCGGCCATCATCGCGTTTGGCGCGTTGCCCACTTCTTCCAGTGCTTTTAGCAACATCTGCCACATCCGCGTTAGTGATCGCATTGGCAGATCAGCGGCGGCTGCACTACCACGGTCACGTTCATCGGGTGAAATCGTTGGGTCGTCCGCGGCCTCTGGCGATATTTTTATGACCGACACCCAGTGGGTAATCTCTGCGAGATCGCGCAGAACGGCCATCGGGTCAGCACCTTCGGCATACTGACCAGACAATTCGGTCAGCGCACCACCTGCGTCCCCGCGCATAATTTGGTCAAACAAATCCAGCACGCGGCCACGATCAGCCAGGCCCAGCATGGCGCGCACTTGATCGGCAGATGTCTCGCCTGCCCCGTGTGCGATTGCTTGATCCAGCAGCGACAGGGCATCACGCACAGATCCTTCAGATGACCGGGTGATCAACGCCAATGCATCGGCGGCCACGGCAGAGCCTTCTAGGTCAGTGATCTTTTGTAAATGCGCAATCATCTCTTCTGGTTCGATACGACGTAAATCAAACCGCTGACAGCGCGACAAAACCGTTACAGGAATTTTACGGATTTCTGTGGTGGCGAAGATAAACTTCACATGCTCTGGCGGCTCTTCCAATGTTTTCAGCAGCGCGTTAAAGGCGCTGGTCGATAACATGTGAACCTCGTCAATGATGTAAATCTTGAACCGCGCGGACGCGGCGCGGTAGTTTACGCTGTCGATAATTTCGCGGATATCCCCGACGCCAGTGCGCGAAGCCGCATCCATCTCCATGACATCGACATGACGGCCTTCGGCAATGGCGATACAGGGTTCGCATTGATCGCACGGACTGATTGTGGGGCCGCCGTTGCCGTCAGCACCGATACAATTCATCCCTTTGGCGATAATCCGCGCCGTTGTGGTTTTGCCAACCCCGCGCACACCAGTCATCACAAACGCATGCGCAATCCGATCCGATTCGAAGGCATTTTTCAAGGTGCGCACCATCGCATCCTGACCAATCAAATCTTTGAACGTGGCTGGACGATACTTGCGCGCAAGTACTTGATAGGCGGGTTTGGCTGTTTCGGTCATGGAACCTTCAATTCAGAGTCGGCTTAACGTAAAGCCTGACATGCGTTGCGGCAAGCATCGTTTTACCGCAACCCAGCGTCCAGCACCATCCGGGCGATCATTTCTTTGGCGCATTTCGCCGCGACCATGGCGGTCATTCCGTTGATGTCGCGCAAAGGGTTCAATTCGACAACATCGCCGCCAATCAAGTGCCCCCTAAATGTCTGGATCAGGCGTAGAACTTGCCGCGTAGACAGCCCGCCTGGTTCGTGGTGCGACACCCCAGGGGCAAACGCTGGATCAAGCCCATCAAGATCAAGTGACACATAAACCGGGCCTTCGAATTCTATCGCATCTATCCCACTGAGGTCGCGCATATGATGCATTTCGACGCCATAACGATCCACTTGGGTCTGTTGCGCGGGGTTTAGTGTTCGGATTCCGACCTGAACCAACCGCGCTATATGACCACTTTCCATCAAACGCGCGAAGGGTGATGCGTGGCTATAGGGATTGCCTTCAAAATCAGCGTAAAGATCGCAATGCGCGTCAATATGCAGGATGCTTAGTTTTGGATGCACGCTGGCGTGCGCCAAAATTGCGGGATAGGAAACAGAATGATCCCCGCCTAACCCCAACACCGCATGCCCATCGGCCAAAATATTTGCCACACGCGTTTTGATTGCGTCAAACGCTGTCTGGCCATGCAAGCCATTCAACATCACATCGGGGACATTTTCCCAAAGCCCAGCTTGCCCTAAATCGACACCCGTTTCACTGGTCATATTGGCCGAAGGACTAACAATTGCCTCGCGGATGCGCGCAGGGGCCAGCGCAGGCCCTGTCATGAAACTAGAGTTATTATCTTGTGGAAATCCAACTACATGTATCATTCATAATCTCCGATTAATCCGATCCAACCTCGTCCTGCCGATGTCGTGTCAGCCTATACGTTTTCCACGCCCTAAAACAGTCGAATATTCAAAATGTTTCACGTGAAACAGTCTAACGAAAGGTTAATTTCCAACCCACAACGTGACGCACCGAACCATAGTCCACCGCCTGGTCTTGACGGAATCAAATCTTCCAGCCGTGCGGTTTCCACCGTCACATCGAACTTCGTTGACATAGATCACCTGCACGATGTCGCGTACTATCTATCGCCGAACATATCACCCAAGCCGCCCAGAACTGACCCTTCGCCTTTGCCGCCACCAGATGCTTGTAACACACGATTGGCAAGGCGCGAGAATGGCAAGCTTTGTAGGATGACCGAACCGGGCCCTTGCAGGGTTGCCAAGAACAGACCTTCACCGCCGAACACCATGGATTTCAGGTTTCCTGCGCGTTCAATGTCGTAACTAACACTAGGGGTAAATGCCGCGATACACCCCGTGTCCACACGCAATGTTTCCCCTGCTTTCAATTCACGCCTAATCACCGTGCCGCCGACATGGATAAAGGCCATGCCATCGCCGCGTAAGCGTTGCAAAATAAACCCTTCGCCACCAAAGAACCCAGCGCCAAGTTTTCTTTGAAAGGCAATGTCAGTTTGCGTCCCAAAGGCAGCGCATAGGAACGCATCTTTTTGACAAATCAGCTCTTCGCCCATTTCTGCCATATCGATTGGAATGATTTTACCAGGATACGGTGCAGCAAAGGCCAAACGACGCTTCCCTACACCTGAATTGGTGAAATGAGTTAGAAAAATACTCTCGCCAGTCAGCACCCTTTTGCCGACATTCATAAGCGCCGACATCACACCAGTCTGCGGTGTCGCGCCATCGCCCATCTTGCTTTCAAACGTAATGCCGTCTTCCATATAATTCATCGCACCCGCCTCTGCGATGACCTTTTCGTTCGGGTCTAATTCGACCTCGACAATCTGCATATCATCCCCGAAAATTTCATAATCTACTTCATGGCACTGCATCAAAGGCTCCGTTCTAAAAAGGTAATTGCGCTTAAGCTAGGGTAATATTCCCACGATGAAAAGGCGTTTGCAGCGGCGGTAGGCATAAAGGTGCACATCCTCACTGCGCCACAGATGCCGCGTGTATATCCTTGTGTTTTTAACCAAATTTATAAGGAGATTATACATGAAACGTCGTGAGTTTTTAGCGGGGGGTTTGACCGCAGGCACTGTTGCCATAACAAGCCAAGCGACTGGGCAAACGCAACTTTTAAGCATTCAGGATTATTGGCGCATTCGGTTTTGTCCACCTGGAAAAATTCGCGTGCGCCGTGATTTCAAAGGGTTGCAAGCGCAGAACTCAAACCATCCGATAATCGACGCCTACAGACGTGGTGTCGCTGCGATGAAGGCTTTGCCTGACGATCACTGTCAGTCTTGGGCCTATCAGGCCAATATCCACGGCACCAACCTGCCTTTCAATCAGTGGCCAGCAGATGCACCATTTTCCACCTGCAATCATAGCACCAGCTTTTTGCCGTGGCATCGGATGTATTTGTATCATTTTGAAAGCATCATTCGGAAATTATCAGGGTATGATGAATTTGCGTTGCCATACTGGAATTATTCAAAGATCGGGCAACGAAAACTGCCGCAATCCTTTCGTGTTCCAGGCAACAGCTCAAACACGCTGTATGACGGTACACGCAACAGTTCGATCAACAATGGTGCCGATCTGAACAGCAACTCCGTCAGTACGACCAGTGCGTTGGCAGCAACAAGTTTCAGCGCCTTTGCCAGTGCGGTGAATGGCACCCCCCATGGTGCGGTACATGGTGCTGTTGGTGGCAATATGGGCGGTTTTAATACGGCTGGACGTGACCCTGTTTTCTGGTTGCATCATTGCAATATTGATCGGCTTTGGGAAAAGTGGCTATCGCAAGGGGGCGGGCGATCCAATCCGATCACCGACACGCCTTGGATGACCCATACATCAGAATTCATGGATGATTGCTGTAATCTAGTCACCATGGTCAATTCCGACGTTTTGGATACCGTCGCCCAATTGGATCACCAATACGACAACCCGCGCGAGTGTATCCCTGCGTTGGTGGCGCAATTACCAGTGTTGAAATTTCAAATGGGCCCTGGCAGACCAATTGGCGGCTTGCAATTGGCCAGCGGTATTGCCATTGATTTATCGTCACAATCACCCGTGTTGATCGAACCAAAACAACAGCGCGGTAAAAACACCTTGCGCGAGTTGCGCCAAAAAGGCGCTTTGGGCGACGGTGCCGTCAAAGTCATGTTACACTTTGATGGGTTGCGTTTGGATCAACCGATGAATGGATA
>CALDZS010000139.1 GCA_937944065.1 uncultured Amylibacter sp.
CGCGGGCAAATGCTTGGTTATTGTCGATTGCTGGCCAAAGGTGGGTTTACCAGTATTACGATTGATTATCGCAAAACGGCCCAAGGTCATGCCTATCCCAAAGCTAACCAAGACACTGTTGCAAGCATTGCATGGCTTCGCGCGCAGTCCGCCGCTCTGGGTATCGATCCCAACAAGATTGTTTTGATCGGGTATTCGGCTGGAGCGACCCTAGCTTTGCGTGTCGGGCTCGAGGATAAAAACCGCATAGCTGGAATTGTTTCTGTCGCTGGCTTAAGCGATTTTCAACAGGTCATGGACGAAACCCCACACCCGCAGTTGAACAAAGATCTTACCGCTTATCTTGGAAACACCAGTCCACAAATCGCGTCTCCAATCGGGCAGGTAAGTCGGGGCGATCCACCCGTATTTTTGTTTCACGGCAAGCAAGATAATTTAGTGTCGGTTGCGCAATCTGTTGGTTTGGCAAAACAGTTAGATGCAAAGAAAGTTAAAGTGTTGCTAAGGGTATTTGAGAATGCCGGACACGAAATTATGCTGCCCAATAAACACCTAAAACAGCTGCTGCACGAAATGACAAAGTTCCTTGTCGCGATAGATCAAACCTGAATATTTCAAGGCGCTTATCGAGGGCACTTGGGCGCTAATTTAATCCAGACCTGATGGTGATTTTTGTGTTTTAACTCATGTAGTTAATACGCAAGAATATTGGATATGCAAAAATTAATGATCCAAAACAAGGGGTAACGCGTATTCAGTGTATCCAGCCGAAAAAGACTGGTGTTAACCCAACAGGAGACTCCCTATGTTTCGTCGTACATTTCTTTCTCTAACTTCTGCCGCTCTAATTGCTTCAGGGTGCGCCGCGTATTCTGACGGCCACTCTAAAGATATCGTTGATACGGCGGTAGGTGCCGGATCGTTCACAACCTTGGTCGCGGCAGTGCAGGCTGCCGGTCTTGTTGACACATTAAAAGGCGATGGTCCGTTCACAGTATTTGCGCCGACAGACGAAGCGTTTGCGGCATTGCCAGCAGGTACTGTCGAGAACTTGCTAAAGCCTGAGAACAAGGATCAATTGACCGCGATCCTGACCTACCACGTGGTAGCAGGCAAAGTGATGAGCACGGACCTGAGCAACAATATGATGGCTACGACTGTCCAAGGTGGCGATGTGAAGATCATGACCGAAGGTGGCGTCACAGTTAACGGCGCAAACGTAGTCACGGCAGATATCGCTGCTTCAAACGGTGTGATCCACGTCATTGATGCAGTTATCTTGCCTAAATAAGAACATGGAAAAATGGCCTTCCTCTTGTGAGGAGGGCCATGCCAGCATCCACCTGTGCGCAAACTTTACATATATGAAGTGAGCTCGTTAGACGCCTCGTGATATGGCAGCAACACCGGTTCGTGCCACGTCGGTAAGACCCAAAGGGCGCATGAGTTCTATAAAAGCGTCGATTTTTTCAGGCGTTCCGGTTAATTCAAACACGAAGCTTTCCAAGGTTGTGTCCACCACACGAGCGCGAAATGCCTCTGATGTACGCAAGGCTTCGACACGCTTGTCGTCGGTGCCGTGCACCTTGATCAACGCCAGTTCGCGTTCGACCGAAGGACCTTCGACGGTCAGGTCGTGAACGTCATGCACAGGAACCATACGACCAAGTTGGGCTTTGATCTGTTCAATAACTGAGGGCGTACCTGTGGTGACGACGGTGATCCGAGATAGGTTTTCGTCATGGTCAACCTCGGCCACGGTCAAGCTTTCGATATTATAACCGCGTCCAGAGAACAGCCCGATCACACGTGCAAGAACACCAGCTTCGTTATCGACCAAGACGGCCAATGTATGAGTTTCGATATTATCGCTGAGCGTGCTTTTAAGATTATACGCACTGCGCGCGCGTTTCGATTTTCTGATATTGAGCGCATTCATGGCCGTGTTTCCCTAACTATTGTGGGGATACTAGCTGAACTGTTAAGGACTGTCAGCCCGAAGTTTTCACCAGAACCACATCTTCTGACAAAGGTGGTTTCGGGGGCACGCCTAGGGTTTTTCGATTGGTGATCAGGTGCTTATAGTAAGTGTCGAAATGGGATCGAACGGCGCGGCTGTCTTTGCGGCTCATTTCTGATTTATATCTATCTTTCAATCCCTTATTGAACTGAGTAAACCTGCGTTCATGGGCGTGTTTGATCAAAGGTCGCGCGGGTATTTGCAATTGCAAATGCGACAAAATGCGCCGCGTGATAGGCACGGGTTTGAAGGCGATGTCGGTATAATAAATCGGCAGGCAATTGGGACGATAGAGCCATTGTGTCAGCGTATCTATTTGCGATCTGATATTGTCGCAGGCCGACAGCAAATCCGTAATCTCGGCAAATGGTTTTTCACCGCGCCCGCGGTTCTTGGCGCCATGATCCATCATCGACAATGCCATGTCGCGCGGATCGCGATAGGTTGCTTGGGCAATTGCGCCGCCCGCATTGATCAAATCGATCACGCATGGATCTGGGCGTGAATGGGTTTTGATCACAATCGGATGCCCAATCTCGCGCACTTCGCCCAAAAGGTTTTTCATCTGAGCCGCGTCGATATGGCCAAAGAAATTGATGCGGCTGTCCTTTGAACCCGTGGACGG
>CALDZS010000140.1 GCA_937944065.1 uncultured Amylibacter sp.
AATCCAGATCAACTGAACAAATACATCGAAAACGGTGGCTTCAATGTTATGCATATCGACGAGGAAGCCTCATATTACAAACCTTGGAACAAGGCCTACCAAGATTGGGCCGTGAAGGTTGGTATTTATGACAGCATTCAACCATACTTGTTCCAGTTGTATTCAGAGCCGATGCGCAAATTCCAATTGGCTGCCGAAGGTGTAGGCGAACGTCAACCGCCAGAGCATTTGCGCGAACGTGTTCGCACAGCGATGGAACCACTGCCACTTTGGACTGAATGTTGTGATGATAACGACGAGTATCCAATTCACGCGCTGACGCAACGCCCGATGGCAATGTATCACAGTTGGGGAACACAAAATGCTTGGTTGCGTCAAATTCATGGTCGTAACCCATTGTATTTACCAACAAACTTGTTTGAGAAGCACGGGTTTAGCGAAGGCGATTGGGCCAAGGTAACATCGCCCCACGGGGAAATCACAGTACCTGTGGCACATCAAGCGGCCTTAAATTCGAATACAGTCTGGACATGGAATGCAATCGGCAAGCGCAAGGGTGCATGGGCGTTGGACAAGGACGCGCCAGAGGCAACCAAAGGGTTCTTGTTGAACCATTTGATCCACGAACTGTTGCCACCAAAAGGTGACGGTCTGCGTTGGGCAAACTCTGATCCAGTCACAGGACAGGCCGCTTGGTTTGATCTGAAAGTCCGTATCGAAAAGGTTGGCGCACAGGCCGAGGCTTCGCCCGTTTTTGAACCGATCAAATCGCCCATAGGGCAAGGTGCCAGCACCCTAGCGCAGGAGGTGGGCAAATGACCGCATTACCACAAACGACCAAAACAAAACTGGGCTTGGTGATTGACCTTGATACCTGCGTTGGGTGCCATGCCTGTGTCATATCCTGCAAAGGCTGGAACACGCAAAACTATGGCGCACCATTGTCGGATCAAGATCCGTATGGCGCTGATCCATCTGGGACATTCTTGAACCGCGTGCATTCGTATGAAGTGCAACCAGAAGTGGGTTCGGCCCAAACCTATCACTTTCCGAAATCTTGCCTTCATTGCGAGGATGCGCCTTGTGTCACCGTGTGCCCAACAGGTGCCAGTTATAAACGCGAAGACGACGGTATCGTTTTGGTGAACGAAGATGCATGCATCGGGTGTGGCCTATGTGCTTGGGCTTGCCCGTACGGCGCACGAGAGCTGGATCAAACGGCGGGGATCATGAAGAAATGCACCCTTTGTGTGGATCGCATTTACAATGAAAATCTGCCTGAAGAAGACCGCGAACCAGCTTGTGTTCGCACATGTCCAGCAGGCGCGCGTCACTTTGGTGATTTGGGTGATGAGGACAGCGATGTCTCGAAATTGGTCGCTGAACGTGGCGGATTTGATCTGATGCCAGAGCAGGGCACCAAGCCCACCAACAAGTATCTTCCTCCGCGTCCTAAAACGGATCAGGAACAGATAGATATCTTGGCACCGTTGTTGGAGCCTATCGCGGCAGAACCGACTGGTTTCCTCAAATGGCTGGACGGGGCATTGGAACGGCTTTAAACCGCGTTTATGTCTAATCCCCTAAAAATAGCACTGATTGGTCGCCTTGGTTCGGGTAAATCCTTCGTGGCAAATCGCCTGTGCGATGCATGGGATGGGCACAAAACCTCGTTCGCAGCAGAGGTGTATCGCGTTTGCGAGGAAATTTTGGGTCGTCCATTGGACAAATCCAATCCAGCCGAGCGTCAAATGCTAACCGATATTGGTACCGAATGGGGTCGCGAAGGTCGGGCGTTGGACGACGCAACCATGGCTAAGTTGGCGAAGATTTGGCCGCATAAATCTGGATATCCAAACATCTGGATCGACGCGTTTGACCGTGCTCAAAAGGCGCGTGAAGATGATCAGCCGACGGTTCTAGATGATTTACGTTTTGGCAATGAATTGACCTATTTGTTGGATGCTGGATTTATACCCTTGCTGGTTACCTGTTCGGATGAAACGCGCGCCAAACGATTAAACCTACGCGGGGATGGCTATGCTGCCAGCCTAGATCCACACGCGTCAGAGATGTTTAGTAATTTACTGACTGAAAAAGCAATCTTAGAACCAATACTTCCGGTGTTGTGGAACGATGACGCACCCAAGCCTGAATTACCTTATCTGTTTGATTTAGATCAGATAGTAGAGATTTCACAGGACCAAAATGCTCACAAAAGCCTGTTGAAATTTCAGGGGCGGGGTTGGGATGCATTGTTGACTATCAGTTAACAAAAGCATCACGATTTTTCTTGACGGAACATAGTTTCCACTGCCCTATATCGGTATGAAAATACTTAAAAATCCACACACAAATATCGCTGATGATTTTATCTCATCCGCGGTTCCATTTCCATCCGATCGCGATGATCGCGCAACTGCGCTGTGGGCAAAGCACAGTCCGACAGGCCCCACACCGCTTCGCGACACTGACACCATTGCCAGCCTTGCAAATGTTGCTTCAGTCTGGATCAAAGATGAACGTGCGCGGATGGGTTTGGGCAGCTTCAAAGCGTTGGGTGCAGCCTATGTCATCGCAACTGATGCGCAGGCGGGCGACCTTTCTGACCGGACGTATGTGACTGCGAGTGCGGGCAATCATGGCATGTCGGTTGCTTGGGGCGCGCAAATGTTTGGTGCCAAGGCGGTCGTGTATATTGCAGCGACTGTCCCCGAAGTTTTTGCAGTTAAACTGCGTGATTTGGGCGCAACCGTGATCCGCGAAGGTGACATCTACGAGGAAAGCATGGCGGCAGCGATGAAAGCCGCAGACGACAATGGATGGCAGTTATTGTCGGACAGCTCGTGGGAGGGCTACTATGATCGCCCGTGGCTGTTGATGGAGGGTTACCTAACCTTGATGGCCGAAGTTGGCGCGCAAATTCCGACCCCACCCACGCATATATTCCTACAAGCAGGCGTTGGTGGATTGGCTGTCGCTTGTGCGGCGATGGCGCGTAAGCTTTGGGGGGGTGCACCAAAGATTATCGTGGTTGAACCCGATTTGGCACCTGCTTTGATGGGATCAATTAAGGCGGGTAAATCCGTTGTCGCCACAGGTGGTGTGTCGGGAATGGGCCGCTTGGATTGCAAAGAATGCAGCCTGATCGCGCTCAAAGGTTTGGCGCGAGATGCAAATATGTTCGTGACGATAACGGAAGACGAGGCAAATGCTGCAACCGCGCTTTTGGCAAAGCATGATCTGGCCTCAACCTCGTCTGGAACGGCAGGGTTAGCGGCATTATTGAACGCAGCTGCGCATAGAGATGAACTGGGACTTGATGAAAATTCATGTGTTCTGGCCATTCTGAGCGAAGAAGCAGAGTGAGCATGACAGCGCGCGGGTTTAGCACGGCAGAATTCAAGTCGCGCGTTGCGAACGCCCAAACTTTGATGGCACAACACGGATTGGCCGCACTTTTACTGACCACAGAACCAGAAGTGCGTTACTTTACTGGGTATTTAACCCGGTTTTGGGAAAGCCCTTCGCGTCCATGGTTTCTAATTGTACCCGCTGTCGGTAATCCTGTGGCGGTAATTCCATCTATTGGCGCCGCTTTGATGGCGCGCACATGGATCACAGACATCCGCACATGGAGGTCGCCTAATCCCGTGGATGAGGGTATCGGCCTGCTTACCGAAACCTTGATCGAAATGGCTGGCAAAGATGGCCGTATTGGTGTGCCAGATGGTCCAGAAAGCCACCTGCGCCTTCCGCTGTCTGATTGGGCAAAGCTTACTAACGCCGTCCCAATGCTCGGCGGTGATCACGGAGTGATGGAGCAGCTTCGAATTGTGAAATCGTCTGCCGAGGTCGCCAAGATTAAGCAAGCATGTTCCATTGCTGACAACGCCTTTGCCCGTGTGCCAGAGATAGCGCGGGCAGGTGCGCCGCTGGAAAAAGTGTTTCGAGAGTTTCAGTCGCTCTGCCTGTCCGAGGGTGCTGATTGGGTGCCGTATTTGGCAGGCGCATCGAACCAAGGCGGATACACGGATGTAATCTCACCCGCGACCGACGCGCCGTTGACCAAAGGTGACGTGTTGATGTTGGACACGGGACTGGTTTGGGATGGGTATTTTTGCGATTTTGACCGCAACTTTTCGATCGGTAAGCCCAGCCAAGCGGTCGCCGACGCGCACAAAGTTTTGATTGATGCAACGCGCGCGGCTTTTGACATTGCAAAGCCTGAGATGCGCGCATGTGATCTGTTTCATGCAATGGACCGCATCGTAACAGGTGGACAGGGTGGATCTGACGCAGGGCGTTTGGGGCATGGGTTGGGAATGCAATTAACCGAATGGCCGTCGCTGACAGCGGGCGATCAAACGGTGTTGAAGCCAGGTATGGTTCTGACACTCGAACCGGGAATAGAAATGTCACCGACCCAAACCATGGTACATGAAGAAAACATAGTAATCACAGGCACCGGGGCAGAGTTTTTGTCAACGCCCGCTAGCCCCGAAATTCTTGTTATCGAAGCATAGGCTGAACGGTGTAGACCCCATCACGCTTCTTTGGCGCGGTTCACCATACCAAACAAGTCACGTGGATCATCAGGGTCCGCCAGCAGGTCAAGGTTTTTGAAATGGCCCGTCGCTTCTAATTGATCACGAACATAGCGCAACGCCGAGAAATCCTCGGTGGCAAATCCCACACTGTCAAACAAGGTCGTTTGCGTGTCGGATGTACGGCCTTTTGCGCGACCAGTCATGACTTCCCACAGCTCTGTCACAGGATGATCTGCATCCAGTTGCTGAATCTCACCTTCGATACGGGTTTGTTCTGGAAATTCTACAAAGATGTCAGCGCGTAACAAGATATCTTTGTGCAATTCTGTCTTGCCTGGGCAGTCGCCGCCGATGGCGTTGATATGTTGGCCAGCGCCGACCATGTTATCTGTCAAAATTGTCGCGCATTGTTTGTCTGCAGTGCAGGTCGTGATAATTTCTGCGCCTGTAACAGCCTCTTGTGATGAATTGCACGATACAACGTTCAATCCAGTTGCTTCCAAATTGCGCACGGCTTTGGATGTGGCATCTGGATCGATGTCATAAAGGCGTACCGTTTCGATGCCCAATAACTCTTGAAACGCGAGGGCTTGGAATTCGCATTGCGCGCCATTGCCGATCATCGCCATGGTCTTGGCATTTTTTGGGGCCAGATATTTTGCCGCGACCGCAGATGTTGCGGCGGTACGCAGGGCGGTCAGTACCGTCATCTCTGACAACATCACGGGATATCCATTATCGACACGCGCCAACAGGCCAAACGCCGTCACTGTTTGAAATCCACGTGCCATGTTTGCTGGGTGGCCATTTACATATTTGAAACCATACAGCTCGCCATCCGAGGTGGGCATCAATTCTATCACGCCCTCTTTGGAATGCGATGGCACACGCGGTGTTTTGTCAAACTCTGGCCAGCGTTTAAAATCCGCCTCGATATACTCTGCAATACCGCGGATCATTTTTTTAATCCCAACGGTGTTAACGATTTTCATCATGTCGGCGACAGACACAAAGGGCACCATTGCCAACGCGGATGGGTTTAGGTTGATTTTGCTCATTGTATATCCTGACGGTCAGTAGCTTTGTGTGGGGCGGTCTAGAACTTTGCGGCCAAACAGGCTGGCGCATAGATCGACCATAAGATTTGCAGTGCGGCCACGCTCATCCAAAAACGGATTTAACTCTACCATATCAAGCGAGGTGACAAGACCGCTATCGTTCAGCATTTCCATCACCAAATGCGCCTCGCGGAAGGTGGCGCCACCAGGGACCGTTGTGCCAACTGCGGGCGCAATGGTCGGTTCTAGGAAATCGACGTCCAGACTGACATGAAGTGCACCATTGGCCGCGGCGACGCGTTCCAAGAATGCGCGCAGGGGCTTCACAATGCCATGCTCATCCAGCGCGCGCATGTCGAACACCTGTACGGCATCTTCGGCCAGCGCCGCACGCTCTGCCTCGTCTACGGATCGAATACCCATCATACACACATTTTCAGGAGGCACTGCTGCGCGTAGGTCTGGATAGATCCCTTCAAACCCAGCGCGGCCAGTACAATAGGCCATAGGCGTGCCGTGCAAGTTGCCACTTTGGGTGGATGACAGAACGTGGAAATCGGGGTGGGCGTCTAGCCACAAAACAAATTGTTCTTGCCCTTTGTCTTTTGCAGCACGAGTAACGCCTGGCACGGTACCAATGCTCAAAGAATGATCGCCACCTAGAAAAATGGGAAACTGACCTTTCTTGGTCGCCGTATACGCCGCTGCCTCTAGCGTTTGCGCCCAGCCAACAGTTTCTGTCAAATGGTGGATGGCTTTGTTCGAATGGTTTTTTTCAGGGATGATTTGCGGTGCCAGATTGCCTTGATCTGACACGGTGTGACCCAAGTCTGCCAATGTTTCCGACAGCTCGGCCGTGCGAAAGGCGTCTGGCCCCATGATGCACCCATTCTGGTGTGTACCCGTCTGAACTGGTATTCCGATTAAACAGCAATCCATAACCGCCCCCTGTGTTTGGTTTGTTGATGTTCTTTCTATTTGAATGCTACTAAACATATAGTTTGAAAATTGTAATATTTGTATATAATAATGTTCAAAATGATAAGAGTATTCACAAATTGTCCATTAACGTTGAACTATCAACCACAGATCGCGCCATTCTATCGGCGCTAAAGCAAGATGCGCGGATGTCAGTCACCAATCTGGCAGCATCGCTTGGCCTGTCACGCGCAACTGTGCAGATGCGTATGGATCGGTTGGTGGAAACCCAAATGATCCAACGATTTACCATCGACATCGACGCCAGCGCTGATACCGATATGGTGCGCGCGGTTATGTTGATCGAGTTAGAAGGGTCTATGTCGCGGTCCGTGATCGCCTCGTTAACCCGCATATCGCAAATCGTGACCTTGCACACCACCAATGGAAACTGGGATCTTGTGGCACATGTAGAGGCATTTAACCT
>CALDZS010000141.1 GCA_937944065.1 uncultured Amylibacter sp.
AGCATCGAGGATTTGCCTGCCCCGTTCGGGCCGATGATCGCACGAACTTCGCCCTCTCTGATGTCAAACGATATGTCTTTGATCGCAACAACTCCGCCGAAGCGCAGTGTGATGTTTTTCATTTCCATAACGGGCGCGCCAATTGTACGCCCATCCGGGGTAATAAATGGCTCTACAGCGTTCATGCCGCCACCTTCTTGGCGTCAAAGGTTTTGACATCACGGATTTCCAAGGTGGCAGTAATAGCACCCTTGCGCCCGTCCTCGTATGTAACCTCGGTCTCGGTATAAATCTCGGTTGAACCATCATAGAGTGCCGTTAGAAGGTCACTGTATTTTTCGCCGATGATATTGCGCCTAACCTTTTGCGTACGTGTCAATTCGCCATCATCTGCATCCAATTCCTTGTGCAAAATTAGGAATCTGCTGATCTGACAGCTGGACAGGAATTCGTCCTGCGCAATGCTAGCGTTTGTTTCTTCTACGTTTTGTTGGATCATTTCATATACACGCGGATGTGCAGCCAATTCTTGATAGGATGAATAAGCAATGTTGTTGCGTTCCGCCCAGTTTCCCACCGCTGTTAAGTCGATATTGATGAAGGCAACACAGTTGTCTCTGCCATTACCGAACACAACTGTTTCAAGGATATTTGCATAGAATTTTAATTTGTTCTCGACGAATTTCGGTGCAAACATGGAACCGTCTTTCAGTTTTCCAACATCTTTCGCACGATCAATGATACGCAATTGCCCCGTCGCAGGCTCGATGAAACCAGCGTCACCTGTTGCGACCCAGCCTTCAGAATCCTTGGTTTCTTTGGTGCTTTTTGGATTCTTATAATAACTAACGAACGCCCCTGCAGATCTGTAGAAAACCTCTCCTGTGTCATCGATCTTCAACTCAACGCCTGGGCTGGGTGTACCGACAGTATCGGCGCGAACTTCGCCATCTTTTTGTTGCGTGATGAAAACACTTGCTTCGGTTTGACCATACAGCTGCTTTAGATTGATCCCCAAAGAGCGGTAGAAATCGAACAACTCTGGTCCAATTGCCTCGCCAGCCGTATAACCAACACGAACCCGACTTAGACCTAGGGAATTTTTCAACGGCTCTACAATCAACGCCCGACCAATTGTGTATTTCAGCCGTGACATTAACCCGACTTCTTTACCATCCAATAATTTGGGGCCAACATCGGACGCGACATTCATAAAGTATTTGAATGCCCAACGCTTAAAGCGACCAGCGTCTTCCATGCGTATCTGAACCGAGGTCAGCAACCCCTCAAAATAGCGTGGTGGTGCAAAGAAATAACTCGGCCCTACCTCGACCAGGCATTCCTGCATGGTTTCTTGGCTTTCTGGGCAGGCAACACAAAACCCTGTGCTGTAAGCCTGACCGATTGAAAAAATGAAATCACCAACCCATGCCATCGGTAGATACGCCAACACGCTGTCATTGACGGACAGATTGTCGAACTCGCCCGTTCGGCGACCCGTTTCAATAATGTTTCGATTTGATAAAACAACGCCCTTGGGCCGACCCGTGGTACCAGATGTATACAACATCACACAGGTCGTATCGTAATCCTGTTTTGCAATTCTCGCATCCAACTCGGCTTGCAGAGTATCACTTTTTTCGCGCCCTCGTTTTTGTACATCTTTGTAATCAAACAAGGCTGCCTTTTCGTATTTGCGCATACCGCGAGGATCGAGATAGATAATCCCATCTAGGTCTTTCAGATCGTCCATCACATCGATGATCTTATCGACCTGTTCTTGGTCTTCGGCCACAACGAACCGCGCTGTGCAATGATCCAACACGAACGCCATTTCCTCGGCTACTGCATCTTTATAAAGGGGTACTGGTACTGCGCCGACAGACTGCGCCGCAACCATGGCCCAATAGAAATATGGCCGGTTGCGCCCCACGATGGCGATATGATCGCCCTCTTTGACGCCCAGATCAAGCAAGCCCAGTGCTAATGCATTTATCTCTTTTGCTGTTTGCGCCCAAGACCAGCTTTGCCAAATCCCAAATTCTTTTTCGCGATATGCCGCAGCATCAGCATATGACGACGCATTCCGCGCCAATAGTTTTGGTACAGTATCCAAGCCTGTTTTTGGCAACTTGTCGGTCATAGTCCCTCCCAGTGTCAAACGACACAACCTAGCAGACACGAATCTAGGACTAGGTTGAGGCTACTATGAATTACGTTTTTTGCAGAAGTATTTCTGAATTGTATCGAACTGTTACAATCCAAAAATATCTCTCTGGTCATACCCGCGTTCACAGTGTTAGCAAAACAAGTATGAAACGTACGGCACATGAAATCACGGAAATGACCCGCTCTGGGTTGAACCTGATCAAACAAGCGATTTCTATTTATGATCAAGATTTGGCGCTGACGGTTGCCAACCGCAGGTTTAAAACTATGTTCTCGCTGCCCGACCACCTGACCCAAGTCGGTGCGAACTTTGCCGAGACCATCCGTTATCTCGCGACCAAGGGCGAATATGGGAAAATCGATGACATAGATGCGTTTGTGGCCGAACGCGTACAGCAGGCCAAAGCGTTTGTGCCGCACTATATCGAACGGCAGCGCGCCAACGGAACCACAATCGCCGTCGAAGGCAGCCCGTTGCGTCAAGGTGGGTGGGTTACAGTTTACACCGATATCACTGACATTCGTGCGCAAGAGGGGTTGTTACGTGACAGTTCCAAAGACCTGTCTGATCAGCTGTTAAAGCGTTCAGAGGAATTGGCGCAGACCAACCGTGAATTGAATGCTACGATCATCGCATTGGAAGAAGCCAAGCAGGAATTGATGGATTCTGAAATGCGGTTGAATGCGACCAACGCGATGACACCAGCACATATTGCGCGGGTCGATACATCAGGGCATTACACCTACACCAACCAAAAATTGGATACGATCGTTCCAGGTCGACCCAAGAACATTTTGGGCATGCATTTAAAAGAAGCGCTAGGCGACGAAGCCTATAATGCGATTGCACCAAAATTTTCTGATGCGATGCAGGGTCAAGCATCCGCATTTGAATTTCCGCTAAAACAATCGGGCAAACAAATCCGCGTGGCATTTACCCCCGATACCGATGCGAATGGGGAAATTATCGGGGCGTATTTGTTGTCGATGGATATCACAGACGAAACAAACGCACGCCAAGCGCTGATGCACACACGTAGGCGTGAATTGGCCGCGCAGTTGACCAGCGGTTTGGCGCATGACTTTGCTAATCTATTGACCATTATCTTGGGGCAACAAAACAAACTAGAAGCGTTGGAGAAGCTACCCAGAGACGCGCGCGAAATTGTTGCGACCACCAAAGACGCTGCCTTGCGCGGCGGAGCATTGCTCAGCGGGCTAGGACAAATTAGCGAACCGAGGAACCTGACTTTACGGTCGGTCGACTTTGATATCTTGATTGATCGAACTGCCCGTCTTATCCGCGCAACCCTCGACGACAACGTTGAACTCCAAGTGATAAATCATGTGCCAAGCGCGCAATTGTTGCTGGACGATGGGTTCACCCAAGACGCCTTGTTAAATCTGGCGCTGAACGCGAACGAGGCGATACATGAAGGCGGCACGATCAATTTAACAGCCACGCAAAGCCATCCCGATTGGCTAGAACTGGTTGTGCGTGACACCGGAACTGGGTTCAGCGATGCGGCATTGAAAAATGCGTTCACCCCATTCTACACAACAAAGACGGGAAAGACCGGTCGTGGATTGGGATTGTCCACAGTTTTTGATTTTGCAAAAGTGAACGGAGGACGCGTAATACTGGAAAACCATCCTGAAGGTGGTGCCGAAGTCACCCTACGCCTACCTTACAAAAAAGCAGCCCCAATGACCACGGGCGTGGCATTATTGGTCGAAGACAATCTTAGTATCCGTGAAACCATACGCGACTACTTGCAATCGATGGGCTATTCAGTGCTAGAAGCAGACAGCGCAGAAGAGGCCCAACGTTTGGCATCCCTGCCCGATCTGACATTGGTGGTGTCTGACCTTATGTTACGTGGCGACCTGACTGGATATGATTTTGCCAAAGCAATCCGCGACGATGGCGTGACAACCCCGATCCTGATCGTTACAGGTCTACCGACAGACGATCCAATCCGCCAGCGCGCCGCAGCCGAGTTTATGGTGCTATCAAAACCGTTCTCATTCGAGCAGTTGGCCGCCCAAATCACCAGCGAGACTCTATGACTGCATCCAAGCATCTTATCACTATATTAGACGACCAACGCGAAATCCGCGAGATGCTATCAACAGCCCTAAATCAGGCGGGGTTTGAGACGATGTGTTTCGCCCGTGCAACTGAATTCGAACGCGAAATCAGACGTATATCCCCCGCTGTTTGCATCGTTGACTTGGGGTTGCCCGACAAAGACGGTCTGGCCTTGGTCAATCACCTCGCGGTCGAGAGTGGGGCGGCGATCATAATAATTTCTGGCCGTGTCTTGGTGCAGGACAAGATTGTCGGATTGGAACTTGGCGCGGATGATTACATTACCAAACCGTTCGAGGTCGCAGAGGTTGTTGCACGCGTACGTGCCCTGATCCGGCGAAATACAAATCGCGACACAACCAGCAAAAAGCAGATTGTCACATTTTCAGGCTGGACCGCCAATTTTGACAAACTAGAACTGACGGCGCCCGACGGACGCAAACAGAACCTATCCTATGCCGAAGCCCAGCTGTTAAGAATTTTCCTAGATGCCGCAAACCATTTGATAAGCAGGGACCAAATGATCGAAATGCTAAGTGGCGAAAACGAAGGTAATTTCGAACGCGCGATGGACGTGCGTGTTTCACGCCTAAGGACGAAACTGAATGACGATCCGCAAAACCCCAAAATCATTAAAACCATTTATGGGGCTGGATACATTTTCATCGGTGATCCGGACTAGTCTTACAGAGTTATCGAAAGTAAGCGATCTGCCGGAAAATCTTAAGCAGAGAGGCCTGTCAGGATTACTAACTCTTAGGCAATAAAGCCAACACGTCCAAGCCCGCTTGAAACGATCTACGACCAAGTATTGTCCGCGCAACGGATTGAAGCTTCACACCGACACCCTGCACAACACGAATTACAGCACAAGCGTTCCTGATCCGATTTCGATCGGCGCCATCTTAGTTTCTACTTACTATTATCAGCGGCAAATCTTCTTCTTTAGAAATATTTAAGATCGTATCTTCGGCTGGCCCATCTTTAAGGTACACTGGAAAACCGCCAATATAGTCCCATAAATTTTGATCTCCGCTTAAGCCCGCGCCAAAGTGATTATAAACACTGTGGCGATTAGCACCTAACCGCACAAACAATTCTGACAAGCTTTGTTCATAACGCGTCGCGTTACTTTTGATCACAGAAGCTGTGTCATCCTGGCGATTAACAACCAAGTTTCGCAGTTCCATCTGGCTTGCACCAAACAGGCGGAAACCCAGTTCCCCAGCCGCCAAACCATTTTGAGCGACGGCAAGTATCTGGGCATCAACTTTGTCGTTCAATTCAGATAACGTTGTTTCTACCAACACATCAAACAGTCGATTACGCAGGGTCGCCTGATCGGAAACAATGACGTCTGAAACCAACAGCTCTGGCCCGGCAGAATTAAACTCACCAGTATCAAAACTACCATACTCAAAATTCACGTTGCCAATCGACACAGGCAATGTCGCATCCTCTGGACGGATTTTTGCACCTAGCCGATTAGACAAATCAGGGCGTCCGACGGGCAATATTCCTGCCGTCGCGTCATCATCAGCGATCACGTTCACGTCGATAAAGTTTGCAAAACGATCAACCGCTCCTGACAGTCGTACTCTCAGACCATCATCAGGTGTGAAATCATATAGGTTTGCTTT
>CALDZS010000142.1 GCA_937944065.1 uncultured Amylibacter sp.
AATGGCAGATATTGCGAAAGCGCACAAAGCGCACCCAATGCCGTACTAACGCATGCTCTGGATCACACTCGCAGTTGCTGCTGCCTTCGTTCAGAACATCCGCTTTATGGTGCAAAAGCAGATGTCGGATACGGGGTTCAGCGCTGCAGGTGCGACCTATGCGCGGTTCGTTTGGTCGGGTCCGGTTATTCTGCTGGTGCTTGCGCTATTACTGGGGGTCAAACAGCACCCTATTCCCCAGATTGATCCACGGTTCTTGGTGCTAGTAACCGTTGGTGCAGCGACCCAGATGCTGGCGACCATCTGCTCAATTGCGATGTTCAAACGACGCAACTTTGCCGTCGGCGCAGTGTTCCGCCAGACCGAGGCCGTGTTCGCGGCCATCATCGGGATTGTTGTGCTATCCGAAATGTTGCCATTGGGCGGTTGGATCGCACTGGGCGTCAGTTTGATCGGCTTGGTCATTCTGGCGATCGACCCAGAAACAGATGGGTTCAATATTGTTAACAAAGGATCTGCGCTGGGTTTGGCCGCGGGTGTTGGGTTTGGGATGAGCGCGACCTGTTACCGCGGTGCCAGCCTTGCGCTAAACATCGATGATGTGGTCATCAGTGCGCTGACGGCGCTGGCATTCGCGATCTGGGTGCAGATCGTTTTCCTATCAATATATTTTAAAATGTTTGAGCCGGGGCAAGGATTGCGCGTCGCCCGCGCGTGGCGGCAATCGGGCATGATCAGCCTGACAAGTTTGGTCGGATCGGCCTTTTTGTTCATGGCCTTTACCTTGCAAAAAGCACCGTATGTGAAAACCGTTGGGCAGGTTGAATTGATCTTCGCTGCCATCGTGTCAGTTATGGTGTTCAAAGAGAAGATAAGCCCACGTGAACTGGTCGGCAGCGCGGTGCTGATCGGATCTATTATATTGTTGGTGATGATCGGGCTTTAGCGTCAGTTTCTTTTGGTGCGCGCCGAATTGGTGATTGATCCAAGAACGTCGCCGACATTGGCAAGGTTTAGAGTTTTGGTCAGGTGCGGTATGAAATCTGGGGACACGGCCGTAATTATGTTTTTAAACTGCGTATTAAATTCGATCTGGGACATGTCAGAAGGGATACTTCCATTTTCTGCAAGGCGTTCTCGCAAGTCCTTGCGATGATCTGTCGAAAAATCTTTTTGAAACTTGGCAAACTCAGCGTCCGCAAGGTCGGGGCGATCCAACGACCGATACGCGCGGTCTTTCATCACGAACACCATCAAATCATTTATGGCTTGCTGCGTATCTGTGGTTTTCTTCAGGGCGTGATACTCCGATACGGCAACAGCAAAATCGTCGACCAGTGGAATTCCGTTCGCAGGGTTTCCAAGCCGGAAATGGGCAGCCGCGATACCCAAACTCATGACAGAGCCTTGTTCAGTCGGGTTGGTTGCAGCGTTCAATGCAATCACCGTAGAAAAGGCTGCAATCGTTCTATCAAGGTCTTTGCTGTGGTTCAGGTGTAACCGACCCAATGCGGCAAACAGATTGCTGTCTGTTGGCAGTATCGACGTGGCCTGCTCTAACAAAACGATTGCGTGATCATAGTTCCTTTGCGCCAGTCGAATTTTTATGCGGCGATAAATTGCGTCTTTGTTTGTTGGATCGATTGCCAAAACGCGATCGCAATCGGCATAGGATTTCACAAGTTGCCCGCGTTCAAAATTTGCCCAAGCACGTTCAGTTAGGAAGAATACTTTTTCCTCCGGCGACTTTGATTGTTTGATGGCTTCCGCCGCGCTTATTTCAAATTGCGCATGATCATCGATGACAAGGCTGAACCTTGCGCGGAACCCCCAGAAGTCAGAAATGTCGGCGCGGATGGCTATCGCTTTGTCAATGTCGTTCATTGCTAGCGATAGATCATTGTTTTTGTGGTGGGCTAAGGATCTATGAGCATAAATGTATGCGATGGCCTCTTTTATCCTAGCGCGATCTGTGAGCATGCGCGTGCACGCGGTAATAACGTTGGCAGGTTTCGCTTTCTCGTCCCAACACGTGTCAGCAATCTGCTGCCACACATGTATTCGATACTTGTCTTGACCAAAAACACCGACCGCGGCGACGGCGATCAAGATCGCGGCGATGCGGACGAGGTTTAGCTGGGCAAACTTAGGAACCATTCAATATTCCAGCCAAGGCAATTGACGCCAGACGTGCGGATGGCGGATCGGCGCGGCTGGTCAGCAGGATTGGAACCTTTGCGCCCATCACAACACCAGCGGCACAGGCACCGGTGGCGTAAACCAGTGTCTTGAACAATGTGTTACCCGATACAATGTCTGGCACGACCACTGCATCTGCGTTGCCTGCGACGGGATCATCGCCCAGTCCTTTGGTTATCGCGGCCTCTTTCGAGAACACCAAATCCATCGCCAACGGGCCTGATACATCTGCGTCAGTGACGTTGGCGCCGGCCCACTTGGCCAATTCGGCTGCTTCCATCGATGACGGCACGGCCTCGATCGGGGTTTCGGTTGCTGACAGCAGTGCGATTCTTGGACGCGCCACGCCAAGTTTTTGCAACAATGCAGCGCAATGAGTAATGGCAGCTTGGCGGGTTTCCATGTCGGGGGCGACGTTTACGGCCGCATCTGACACTAGCAACGGGCGACCATTGTCTTTGGTCATGTGGAAAATATGCACCAATCGCGATCCCGTGCGCAGGCCTGCGTCGCG
>CALDZS010000143.1 GCA_937944065.1 uncultured Amylibacter sp.
ATTTCACCCACAGTGGGTAGGCTATCCAGATTTGGCCAACTGTCTGACGTCCAAATCTCTGATCGCATAACTGCGCGTGCACATTGAAAATAAACCTCTCTAATTTTGATCACGATCACAGTACGGGGCTGTTGGTCATTCACAGTAAACTGATCCAACACATCGCGCTCAGCGTTAACATAGGCCGTGCCGTTGACCCGCGTAACCGCCCCCGATCCGGGTGTCAGAAACATCAGCGACACACGACCATCTTCGACAATATTGCGCAGCGTATCAATACGGTTATTGCCGCAACGATCAGGGATCGCCAACGTTGCAGCGTCCAACACAAATGCCACCTGCCCAGCGCCCCCCCTTGGTGACGCGTCCGTCCCATCTGCGCCAACAGTGCATATCGCGCAGAATGGGCTGGCCTCTATCCACTTACGGTACTCGGGCGTCAGATGGTCGGCGACCTTGACTGTCGAGGCAAGCACGGGCGTACCATAGAGTGTTTCCAGCTCCTGAACCGTTTTGATCACGCGGCGATCGCCTCAAAATCAAAACCAGCCTCAGCCATCAGGCGATTAGAGTTTGGTTCAATTATTTGTTCCAACTGCTTGGTCAATTCGTCGACCGACAAGCCAATCGGCAATGGGTCCAAGAACTCCATCACGGCAACACCTGGTTTTCTATAAAAACCGCGTTTCGGCCAAAACACACCAATATTGCCAGCCACGGGAACGCATACGCGTTCAAACCGTTTCGCCAACACTGCCGCCCCAACTTTGTAAGGTTTTTTTATACCCGGACCGACGCGCGTACCCTGTGGATAAATAATGATTTGCGAAGCACCGCCACGATTGGCGTTCATATCTTCGACCATCTTAGCAACCGTTCCAGTCTTTTTACTTCGAGAAACAGCGGCAACCCCAATGCGTTTTGCATAGAACCCCAAAATAGGTGCCCATAACAATTCCTTTTTCATCACAAAGGTCGCCTTATCTAAGGCGTAGAACAAGACCAAAACATCATAGAATGATTGGTGCTTTGCCGCGACAACAACAGCGCCTGTGGGCACTTCTCCGCGTATTTCATAGGTCAATCCGCACAGATGGCGAGCCAACCAAAAAACAACGACGCAGTAAGATTTGCATGTTACATGGGCATACTTTCGGTTGATCAGCGCAGGGATAAACCCCAAAAGACCGACGATTGGCATCATCACATACATCAAAATGACGAAGATAATTGAACGGATATATTGCAAAGCGTAAGTCATTAAGAGGGTCCTTGTAGTGTATGTTTGGCAGCAATACGGGTTGCGACAAACGCAATCAAGGCCGCAAGAAACGGCACGAACATTGGTAATATCCAATGCCATCCGCGAAATCCTAAACCCGTTAAAAATGCACCTTCTTCGGCAACCCGCGGCAGGAACAGAATGAATAGCATTGCAAACAAGGTTCCAAAGGTCGATCCCAGCAGCGCGCGGATGGTGAAACGCCGCACGAATGCTTTGACGATATAAGAATTCTTGGCCCCAATCAGACGCAAGACTTTGATGACTTGATCATTGGCGGACAGGGCGGATTGGGCTGCCAAGGTGATCATCGCCGCCATCGACACGAAGATAAGAACGATGGAAATCAAACCAAGCAGCCGCAGCCGCGATGCAGCCGTAACAAAAGGTCTGCGCCAACGCGTGTGATCGTCCAGAACGGCGCCTGGCACCTCTGCGGCCAACCGCAGCTTTAATCCCTGGACATCAGGCCCTTGGCTATCCTCCAATATTTCGATCAGACTGGGAATAGGCAGGTTCTCCATTGGCAACTGATCGCCAAACCACGGCGCCAACAAGCGGCGCTGTTCCTCTTGAGTCATCAAACGCGCCGACGAGATGCCGGGTGTGACCTTTAGAATTTCCAGCGCGATCTTGGCTTGCTCTGCGGCCTGTCCTTCTGGCGCAGAAATACGCACGGTAGAGGTGTTGGCCAATTCGTTCGACCACCGCTCTGCCAAGCGCCCCGTGGCCAATGACAAAGCCAGCGCAAACACTGACAAAAATGCCATTGCGCCCGCAACAAACGATGTCAAACTAGAGGTGTATCCTGATGGCGGAACGACGCGGTCAGCACTTTGGTCGCCAGACAGCAAATCTTGTGCCCGCGCCCATGCGATCTTTAGCTTGTTCATAGATCCGCCCCGCTGACCAATAGGCTGTTGTTTTGGATCCGCAACACCCTCGCTGGCACTTCTGATTTCGCTTCACGGATCAGGTTCATGTCATGGGTGGCGACCACAACCGTCTTGCCCATTTTATTCAATTCTATCAACAGCCCCAACAACCGTTTGCCCATCGCCCAATCGACATTACCTGTCGGCTCGTCCGCCAAGATCACGTCGGGCGACAAGATTAATGCGCGTGCAAGGGCGGCGCGTTGCCGCTCGCCACCAGATAGTTCAGCCGGCAGCGCATTTATCCGATCCATCAGATCAACCCAATCCATCAACTGATTGAAATTGGTCAGATCATCGCGCACATCGCGGCCAGACACCTGCGATGGCATCAAAACATTCTCGGCCAAGCTTAGATGATCCAGAAATTGGCAATCTTGGTGCACCACACCAATACGTCTACGCACCATCGCGATATCATCTTGGGTCATGGCGCGGACGTCTTTGCCCAACACTTTGACTGTGCCCGCAGACGGCATCAGTGCTTGGTAACACAATTTCAGGAATGTGGATTTACCCGATCCAGACGGTCCCGTCAGAAAATGAAAGCTTCCTTTGGCCAAATGTACGTTCACATCTGCCAAAATTGCCCCATCCCCATAGGAAAACCCTGCCTTTTTTAGCTCGATCACCTAGCGTCCCACCTCTATTTGCGATTCTTATGCAACGCATTCCTACACATAAAACTCTGATAACTCATCATTTACTTGGAAAAAACACATTCCACAGGTACGTATCATATTAACGATAAGAATCTATATGCCTAAAAGTGTCCATTCTGGGGGGTGTCATGCGCTTAATTTGTCCAAATTGTTCTGCTCAATATGATGTAGCTGAAGGGGCCATTCCTGAAAATGGCCGCGATGTACAATGTGCAAATTGTTCGCATATTTGGTACCAAGAACGTGTTTTGGTGCTTATGCCAACCGAGGCAGCGCCCACGCCGTTGGCACCGCCTTTCGAAGAACAGCCAACACCCAAAGCAGAAATTGACGGGATTTTCCGTTCCGCGCGTCAGGGCATGAAGCCGCCTGCGATTGATGAGGGTGTGTCTGTCGCCCCCCCACTGGACGATCCCGATCTGCCTAGTTTAGATCACGCAGAGCCTGTCGAAAGGACTGAAGATACGCATACTTCCGAGGCGCCAAGCGAACCAGCGACCCAAACCGCGCCCCCCAGTGTCGACGCGGAAACCCGGTCGTCAGTGTTGGACGTCTTGCGTCAAGAAGCTGCGTATTCGAATAATCGCACTGACACCCCATCAGCGCCAGAAGACGCCGACGATTTTAGTTTGGAAATCCCAGAACTAGCAGGCGACGAAGATCAAGATGACGAGACGGCGTCGACCGAACCGCCTGCAGATACGATGGATGAACCAAACACATCTGTTCCAGACGATGCTCCGGCAGAGCCCGAGGTTTCAGAGACACCTTCCGTCAAAGAAGCGCCCTATGACGCGTCTTCGGTCAGCTCTGTCAAAGACGAAATCTCCGAGATGTTTGAAAAGATCGAACGGACTAAAACTCCAGAAGATCCAACCCTTGCTTCTGCGAACGACGAAGAAACGTTTAACCTGCGTAAACAGTCGCCAGGTCAACCAGATGAAGCACCCGCAATTGAGGAAGAAACGCCAACCGAAGCGCAAACGACAGACTTAGACGAAGACGACGCTGACGACCGCGAGGGTGGTCTGGCCATCGCCGCAACGGGCGCAGCAGCCGCTGCTGCAGCTGTGGGAACGGCCGCGGCGGCACGCGGGAAAACAGTGGATGTAGCCAGTTTCATTGAACGGTTAAAGCAGGCTGAATCAGACAAAGCACCACAAGAACCAGAGGCAGAGCCGGATGTTCCAGTCGAACCCTTGGATCAAACACCTGCAGAAAAAGCATATCAAGCTTCAACCGAGCTTAAACATGATGGGAACAGTCTGGTTTCTAGGACAGCTCCCACAGCTGATGCTTTTGAAGAAGACACGCCTTCATTTGACAATGCCGATAAAGTTCCAGTGCAACCGGCTGCCGAAACAATCCAAGATGTCCAAGATGCCATCGCGCCAGTATCCGCTTTGCGTAAGGGAAAAGGCAAAGAGGTTTTTGCCGACGTTGCCGAGCTGGAAACTGCCCTAGAAATTGAGGCCGACAAAGCAGAGGCTGACAAGTCCGAAGTCGCTGAGACTGCAAAAAAGGCGCGTGCAGGATTTAATACTAACCGTAGTGATCGGTCATTCATGACAGGGTTTTATGCGGCTTGTTTAGTGGTTGCCTTGGGGACATTGGTCTACAAATTTGCCCCAACGATCAAGGGTATGATGCCCGGATCGGCAACGTCAATTGACAGCTACACCGCTAACGTCGACAGCAAACGCTTGACGTTGCAAAACCTGTACACAAAGGGTGGCGAGCCTGGGCTTGCTAACTTTGGCAGCAATGCAATGGATGCCATACTCAACCGCTAATCTTTAAAAGCGATCCAGTAGGCGACGCAGGTAATCCTGTTCAATCTTTGGCCGTGTTCTGTCCAAGGATCGCCGCTGAATTTCATCCAGAACTTCGTTTTGTTCTTCTCGTCGATCAGCGCCCAAACGCCCGTTTTGTGCGCGGTCGTTGCCAAATCCGCTACCGTCGGAACGACCTAACGGATCCCTTGCTGATTGTTGTTGATTTCCGCCAGCCCCGTTGCCTTCGCCCTGCTGATCGCCATCTTGTTGCCCTTGGGCCTGGCGTGATTGCTCGTTCATGTTGCGCATGCCTTCACGCAAAGCGTCCATCGCATCGGCCTGATTATCCAACGCACCCGCAATATCTCCTTGCTCCAAGCTGTCGCGTGCTTCACCCATTTCACGTTGTGCATTCTCCAACGCCTCTCGCGCTGCACGCCCTGCTTCTGATCCGTCGTTAGGGACATTCCCAGACTGACCATCCAACATTTGACGTAATGCTTCCTGACGCTCCGCTAGATCAGCGGGGCTGTTGCCGCCGCGACCTGTCTGGTTCTGCGCTTGACCACGCCCTTGGCCCTGACCTTGTTGCTGACCCTGAGAGGGGCCTTGTTCCTGCCCTTGGCCTTGGTTGCCTTGCTGTTGTCCACCTTGTTGTTGACCCTGCTGTTGACCTTGCTGTCCTTGCTCACCACCAGGCTGCTGGCCGTCTTGTTGCTGCCCCTGTTGCTGGTCGCCGCCGTTCTGGCCTTGGGAATTTTGTTCTTCACGTTCGCGGCGCTGGCGTTCAAACTCTTCTTGCAGCTGTTCAAATGTTTCATCTGCCAGTTCTTGCTGTTCACGCAGAGTGTTCTGCATATCCTCTTGATCGCTATCACCGCCTTGACCGCCTTCGGTGATTTGCAAATTCTCTAACATCCTTTGCAGCTCGTCCATCAAGATGCGCGCCTCTTCCATGCGCCCTTGGTCCATCAAGTCTTGGATTTCATCCATCATTTGTTGAATTTGATCACGAGAAATATTCTGTTCACCGCCGGCCTGTTGGTTGCCATCCGATGGCCGACGTTCCAGTTGCGCGATATATTCTTTTGTTGCTTCGCGCAATTCTTGCATCAGCTCTTCAATCTCTTCTTTGGTGGCACCATTATCCATCGCCTCTTTCAGCCGTTCTTGGGCGCGACGCAGGCGTTCTTTGGCATCATCGAGATCACCGTCCTCGATGATCAAAGCAGCATTCCATAACAGATCAGCAACTTCGGTTAGCAGTTCATCCGTCAACGGTTTATCAGAATTATACTCCATCCGGCGCAAGGCAGTGCGCACCATCAGATACGCCTTTTCATCCGCGATCAGCGTTTCAGGTTTATAGGTAATCGCCTTGATGATAAATATTGTGCGTTCAGCGTTGGCCCGGTTCCAAAGCAGGTCACGACGCACTTCGACGATACCTTTCGACAACGCATCAAAGAAACGTTTCCCCGGCATAATTGTTTCCAATGGATCAGACGCGCCCGTATTTCCGTCAGCATCGACCGCATTTAGCGTCAGTTGGCTTGGCAACGTCGCCCAAGGGTGCTTGGCATGATTGTCCACCAATATATCTTCGACAATCGACGTATCAGCGGTGAACGGCAGCGGAATGTCGATTAGCAAAGGATCTCGAGGTTCGGGGTCAAGCGCCAAACCATAGACGCGGTCAACTTTCGAGATATCTAGATCAACCGTTAAACTGGCACCCAGAATGCCATAGTCATCTGATGCAATATACGGCACCTCCATCTCGCCCTGTAACGTGCGCGACACTTCTCCGTTGAAATCAATTTCAGGCGAGCCATCATTTACCGACGACACCGTCCAATGGCGTGTTTCGCCTGCCTTTGTCGAAACGGTGATTTTGCCAGATTTCACAACATCAAAATCTACTTCGACCACATCGCTCGCATCCGCTGGAATACCGGCATCTTCGTTTGCACTTACGTCCTCGCGCAGCGTCGCCTTACCCTCATAGCCATAAATGCGCACCGTCACCCGCGTGCCTTTTGGCAGATCCAACGCCAACCCTTTGGGCACGTCGTTCAAATACAGGGTTGGCTTAGCTGTATAACTAGGTGGCTCGGCCCATGCTTCGTAACTTGGGCCACTCGCCGCTATTGTAATCTCGCCATCTACTGTGGGATCAATCGGAGCCAAAACACCTTCACGGGCAAACAGGGCTGCCATGCCCACCGCCAATAGTGCAACCAAACGGATCGCCCATCTATCTTGACCCGCTAAAGCAAGGTCAGGTTTCGCCACCTTTGCGTTCTTGGCTTTCTCTGCCATTTTTTGAAGGTGTAACGCCCAAATATGTTCGGCTTCTTGATTGCCAGCTCCCAGCGCCAATTCGTCAGATAGGCTGCTCAGCGGTCGACCATTTAACCCTAGATCCAATCGTTCCGTTGCTTGTGCTTGGGTCGGCCAAGCAAACCTTTTAGCACCTGACCAGATTAGATACAGCAATCCGAGTGCATAGGCACCCTTAACCACTGGTAAGATTTCTATCGGAATAAACGCATGAAGCCCCCACAGCCAGACCGCCAAACCAAACAGAATTGCGACTAAGGCGGGCCAAAAGGAACGTGCGAAGGTTTCCAGCGCCAAGGCTGCGCGAGATGCAGACACACGAAAACGCAGCGCACGCAGGGCTTTTTGCGCAATCTTGCTGGCAGTGTCGTTTGTTTCCATCATTTACGTCTCACTCACTCGTACGTGGCGCGAGTCGTTTGCTCACATCCATTCAGGAAGTGTATCTCGATTTATCATCTCGTCAAAGGTCGGACGTCGGCGGATAACCGCAAATTGATCATCTTTCACCAAAACTTCGGGGATCATGGGCCGTGTATTATACTCTGATGACATGACTGCGCCATATGCGCCTGCTGATCGAAATGCAATCATTTCGCCGTCTGCAATGGCCGTCATATCGCGCTGTTTGGCGAAAGTGTCACCAGACTCGCAAACAGGACCTACGATATCAATTGGACGCTTTTCAGCACCCGCCGCAGGTTCGATCACTGGAATGATGTCATGATGTGCCTCGTACATCGCTGGACGGATCAAGTCGTTCATTGCTGCATCGACGATCAAGAAATTACGGCCATCACCTTCTTTGTTGTAAATGACAGAGCTTACAAGAATCCCTGCGTTTCCCGCCATCAAGCGACCTGGTTCGATCTCAATCTCGCAACCAAGATGACCGACGGTTTCACGTATGATTTGACCATAATCTTCTGGTGTTGGCGGCGCTTGATTACCATGCGCATAAGGAATGCCCAAACCACCACCCAAATCCAATCGCTTGATCGTGTGACCGTCAGCGCGCAGCACACCTGTCAATTCTGCAACCTTTTCATACGCCAAACGGAATGGTTCCAGATCAACCAACTGACTGCCTATATGAACATCAATTCCAACAACCTCGATCCCATCCATCGCGGCGGCTTCTGCATACACTTCGCGCGCCTTAGCAATTGGGATCCCGAACTTGTTCTCTGATTTTCCCGTTGCAATCTTGGCATGTGTCTTTGCATCAACGTCAGGGTTTACGCGTACCGTAATCGGCGCCACTTTGCCCAATTCCAACGCCACTTCATTCAGCAACCGCATCTCGGGTTCGCTTTCAACGTTGAACTGACGAATACCGCCTGTTAACGCCAATTCCATTTCTTCGCGGGTTTTGCCTACGCCTGAAAACACGATTTTCGATGGTGAAACGCCCGCCGCAATCGCACGACGATATTCACCACCAGAAACAACATCCATGCCCGCACCCAGATCGCCCAGCAACTTTAGCACCGCAATGTTTGAATTGGCTTTCATCGCGTAACAGATCAGGTGATCCATGCCGCGCAAAGCGGCATCGAATACAGTGTAATGACGCGTTAGCGTCGCCGCTGAGTAGCAATAAAACGGGGTGCCAACCGCGCTTGCGATTTCTGGCACTGCCACGTCTTCTGCATGCAAAACACCATCACGATATAGGAAATGATCCATCTGCGATTCCACCTTTGTTCTAGGCGGTTCGTTTACGTCAGTATGGCGTGGAAAGAAACCCTAGTTTCTAGTCTGCCGTTAGCCATCAATTATGTCGACACATTCAAGTGGCACGACAAGCACTGTGTTGCGGGGCATATAGATGCCCGCATCAATTTTGCGGCGATCAGGCACTGAGCATCCCAGCAATTGTTCGGCCAACGGAATAACTTCATCCGCTACTTTCGGCTGATCATTTCGGGCCGCTAAACCCTCTACAAATTGTAAAACACCGTAAGAATTCCCTCTTACTTCAGCGCGCGAAACCTTCAGTATTTGGCCGCGTAAACTTGCGTCTTGGACAAGTGTCGCAGACGCAATCGCTTGTTTATAAACAGATTTACTAACCAGTCCGTTCGAATTTCGGATATTCATATCGTGCAGTCCGCACGAGCTCAGCAATAATGTTGCAATACAAAGAGAAAGTAGCTTCATGTTCATTCCTTGGTAGTCAAACTCACACACGCATAGCTTGAAACGTATTCACATCATAGCACCAATTACGATATTGTTAACCCTATCTCGTGCGAAGAAACAAATAAAGTGGCAGGCCACACGACAAGCCAATAAAACTCGTCGCAAATGCACATAAAACTGCAACCCAATAGTCTTTACGAACATAGCTTTCGGCGAACATCCAAACAATCAAGGCAATTGCCGCGATCACCAATTCCCACGCAAGCCCTGTGCTGGCGGCGTTCGCGCACCAGGCATCAACGATACCAGACCAAGAAAAACCGTTATCACGCACCCAGCTTGCAAAGTATGCGACAGGCACGATTGTTCCAACGACCGCGATACAAAGGTAGAAGATTCGCAGTAACGACATCTACTCGACAACCACTGGTAGTGGGTCATTTTTGATGCCACATCCTGCAATCAGGCCAAGGCATATGAAAACAGTGAAGACCCTGATCATGACAATGCGTCCTTCCATCGTGCCACTTGCGCACGAACATTTGATGGCGCTGTGCCGCCGTAGCTTACACGACTAGCAACTGACTTTTGCACCGTCAAAACACCATAAACTTCGTCGGTAATCTGCGCGCACTCAGTTTGCATGTCGGTCAAGCTTAATTCATGTAAATCAACGCCGCGACCTTCGGCCATAGCCACCAATGCGCCTGTCACGTGATGCGCGTCCCGAAACGGCATACCTAGCGCGCGCACCAACCAATCGGCCAAATCCGTAGCGGTTGAAAATCCAGACGCCGCCGCTGTTTCCAATTGGGCTGTATTTGGCGTCATGTCTGCCACCATGCCCGTCATCGCAGCCAAGGCCAGCATCAAGCTGTCAGCGGCATCAAATACCTGCTCTTTGTCTTCTTGCATGTCTTTGGAATAGGTCAGCGGCAACCCTTTCATGACAGTCAGCAGCGCCACCAGTGATCCATTAATGCGCCCTACTTTGGCACGGATAAGTTCCGCCGCATCTGGGTTTTTCTTTTGCGGCATGATCGAGCTGCCAGTCGAAAACCGATCCGACAGGGTGACAAACCGAAACTGTGCAGATGACCAAATCACCAGCTCTTCTGCCAAGCGACTAAGATGTGTGGCACAAAAAGACGCGCTGCTTAGGAATTCCAAAGCGAAATCGCGATCAGACACCGCATCCAAAGAATTCGCGGCTGGGCGATCGAACCCCAACGCCTCTGCCGTCATATCCCGATCAATCGGAAAGCTGGTACCCGCCAGTGCAGCAGCCCCCAACGGGCTTTCGTTCATCCGCGTCCGCGCATCTTGAAACCGCGACCGATCCCGCGCTAACATTTCTACATAGGCCAACATATGATGGCCCCATGTGACAGGTTGCGCCACTTGCAGATGAGTGAAACCCGGCATGACCATGTCCGCGCCAACATCAGCTTGATCGACCAAAACCTTCATCAATGCGCTGATGCCAGCAATTGCTGCGTCATACTGTTCGCGCGTCCATAGTTTAAAATCCGTCGCGACCTGATCATTGCGTGACCGCGCAGTGTGAAGGCGCCCTGCTGGTTCACCGATTAAATCTTTCAACCGCGATTCGACATTCATATGTATGTCTTCCAGCGCTGTCGAAAACTCGAAAGTGCCGCTTTCAATCTCGGATAAAATCGTGCTTAGGCCTTCACAAATTGTGTCGGCATCAGCGTCCGTGATGATACCTTGCTTGGCCAACATTTTCGCATGCGCGTGGCTGCCCATGATATCTTGTGCGGCCATACGCTTGTCAAAACCGATAGATGCATTAATTGCTTCCATAATAGCATCGGGGCCCGCGGCAAACCGCCCACCCCACATTGCATTTGATGACTTTTTGTCCGACATAAGGATTACTTTGCTGTGAAGGGTACCGTTATGACACCGCTGAAATTCATGATTATTGGCACGGTTTATACCGCAATGCTGTTGGGCGCAAATCCCGTCTTCGCAGATTTGTCCAAACTTGTGCCCGACACGCTGGTAAATTTTCGCGTTCATGCTGAACCTGTCGAAGTATCCAAAAAACAATTCCTAGATGTTGACGGATCACTGATTGACCTATCAACCTTCACAGGAAAAACTGTCGTCCTAAACTTTTGGGCAACTTGGTGCGCGCCTTGTCGCGCTGAAATGCCGAGTTTAGACGCTCTGCAAGACACGTTGGGAGGCGATAAATTTCAGGTCGTTACAGTCGCTGCAGGACGAAATCCACCAGAAATGATTGATCGGTTTTTCGAAAAAACAGAGATTAGTTTGTTGCCGAAATATCGCGATCCCAAAATGGAATTCGCACTGTCCATGGATGTGCGAGGCCTGCCCGTCACCGTGATAATCAACCCAGATGGCAAAGAGGTCGCACGTATCAGCGGCGAGGCTGACTGGGCAACGCCAGAGATGATTGAACTGCTGTCATCTATTGAATAGACGACTGCGCTCGACGGTGGGGACTGATCCGACCTTGCGAAGTCCAGAACGCACCCCGAATACGTAGTAGAATGGTTGGAAGAAGACCGTTCTTAGCGAACCATCTTTTTAACCGCCTCATGCCTCGCACACCCCACAACATGATCGTTGATCAATCCACAGGCCTGCATAAATGCATAGACAATCGTCGGGCCGCAAAAGTTAAATCCGCGTTTCTTTAAGTCTTTGGAAATCTGGGTCGACAAAGGTGTAAACGCTGGCACATCAGAGATGCTTGGCCAATCGTTTTGGATCGGGCTGCCACCAACAAAGTCCCACAAATAGGTGTCAAACCCGGTGTCTGCTTCAATTACTTGCCACGCCCGCGCGCCTTTGATTGCCGCCTCAATCTTACCGCGATGCCGCACAATACCAGCATTGCCCAACAGGCGCTCAACATCAGCGTCAGTAAATTCTGCTACCTTGTATGGGTCGAAATCAGCGAACGCCTCTCGGAACGCGTCTCTCTTGTTTAGAATCGTGATCCAGCTTAGCCCTGCTTGAAATCCATCCAACACCAGCTTTTCCCACAATGCACGGCTATCATATTCTGGAACGCCCCATTCATGATCGTGGTATTTTATATAAACTGGATTGTTTCCACACCAATCACACCGATATTCCACAGCTTTCCCCTTGTTTTGATTATCTTTAAAGCACTGGTTTCAAGTTTAGTCAAATTAGAACAAAATGTGAACAATTAACTTCAAGTTAGGCTATGAGTGCAAATTTAAGGCAACAACTAGGAAAGAGATTAGCGTGCCATTTGCCCAGAAATTTCGGATACCGAAGCGCCCCCAGAACCCGCTTGATTATGTCGTCAATAAACGTGACGAGCCTATCATAGAAACGGTAAGCCGGGCTGTTCAGAACAAAAATGTATTATTGGCCTATCAACCTGTAATGCACACGGATTCGCCAAAAAAGGCGGCTTTTTACGAAGGCCTTATTCGAATATTGGACGAAACACAGGATGTCGTGCCCGCAAAGGAATTCATTCCGTTTGTCGAAACACTGGAATTGGGCCGCATCATTGATTGTCACGCGCTAGAGCTGGGTATGATGGCCTTGTCATCAGAGCCGACATTGCGATTGTCGATTAATATGTCGGCGCGCAGTATCGGCTATCCTAAATGGAATGAAATTCTTAACGAAGGTCTGGATCGCGATCCCACAATCGCCGAGCGATTGATATTGGAGATCACCGAAGCGTCCGCAATGGTTATGCCAGAGATTGTGTGCGTATTCATGAACGATCTGCAACGCAAAGGCATATCATTCGCATTAGACGACTTTGGCGCGGGCTATACTGCCTTTCGGTTTTTCAAAGAGTTTCAATTCGACATCGTCAAAATCGATGGTCAATTCATTCGAGGAATCAGCGACAATCCAGATAACCAAGTGTTAACCGCAGCACTGACGTCAATCGCGCGTCAGTTCAACATGTTCACCGTTGCTGAACATGTTGAAAGCGTCGAGGATATGGAGTTTTTGCAGAAAACAGATATCGACTGTTTGCAGGGTTACTATCTGGGGAAACCGCAGATTGTTCCCGAATGGACCGCTGATTTATATCAGGCCCACGCTGTCTAATCTTAGGGCACATCAGACACTTAAAAGCCGCCAAATCATCTGATTGGCG
>CALDZS010000144.1 GCA_937944065.1 uncultured Amylibacter sp.
TAGATGGGCGCGTTGTAACCGTGCGCTTAAACCGCCCGAAACAGCTGAATGCCCTTAGCAGTCAGGTGTTGCAGGATTTTCTGGATCATGTGGTCCCTTTGGACAGCGATCCGTCTGTGGGGTGCATCGTTGTTACAGGAAACGAACGGGCCTTTGCTGCTGGCGCGGACATTAAAGAAATGGCCGGCAAATCTGGTGCCGATATGGCGGGCGCCCAGTTTTTTGCGGACTGGACAAAGTTTGCAAACATGAACACGCCCAAAATCGCAGCCGTCAATGGATTTGCTCTGGGTGGTGGTTGCGAATTGGCAATGATGTGTGATTTCATCATCGCGGGCGAGGGCGCAAAATTTGGCCAACCAGAAATCAAGTTGGGTGTTATTGCTGGTATCGGTGGAACACAGCGAATGACGCGCCTTATTGGCCGCGCGAAATCGATGGATTTGCACCTAACAGGACGGATGATGGGCGCCACCGAAGCGCTCGAGTGTGGGCTGATTGCGCGCATGGTCGATGATGATGCAGTTGTCTCTACTGCACAAGCCGCAGCTGCCGAGATTGCCAACTATTCAAAACCAGCGACCGCAGATGTGCTACGCACGATCTACAAGGCTGAAGATGTCACTTTGGCGGACGGGCTCGCGTATGAACGCGATCTGTTCTATGCGCGATTTGACACGGACGATCAAAAAGAAGGCATGAGTGCCTTCGTCGAAAAACGAACACCAACGTTCAAAGGAACCTGAACATGACTGAACTATCACATTACATTAACGGCGAATTGGTTGCCGGGACTTCTGGTCGATATGCTGACATTTACAATCCAGCAACTGGCGAAGTCCAAGCCAAGTGCCCACTTGCCAGCACGTCCGAAGTAGACGCGGCGATCGCCAAAGCCGCTGCAGCACAGCCAGCTTGGGAAGCGGTGAACCCGCAGCGCCGTGCGCGCGTGATGATGCGATTTGTTGATCTGATGAACCGCGATATGGATAAGTTGGCAGAAGCGTTGAGCCGTGAGCACGGTAAAACCTTGCCAGACGCCGCCGGCGATGTGCAACGCGGGCTAGAGGTTGTGGAATATTGTATCGGCGCGCCTCATTTGTTGAAGGGCGAATATACCGACAGCGCTGGACCCGGCATTGATATGTATTCAATGCGCCAAGCTTTGGGTGTTTGTGCTGGTATCACGCCGTTCAATTTCCCTGCCATGATCCCAATGTGGATGTTTGCTCCAGCAATTGCTTGCGGCAATGCGTTTGTTTTAAAACCTTCAGAGCGTGATCCGTCGGTTCCATTGATGTTGGCGGAATTGTTGAAAGAAGCAGGTCTGCCCGACGGTATTTTGCAAGTTGTGCAGGGCGACAAAGAGGCTGTGGACGCGTTGCTGCATTCCGAAGTCATCCAGTCAGTTGGCTTTGTTGGATCGACACCGATTGCGGAATATATCTACGCAACAGGGTGTGCCAATGGCAAACGCGTTCAGTGTTTCGGTGGTGCCAAAAACCACATGATCATCATGCCAGATGCCGATTTGGATCAGGCCGCTGATGCCTTGGTCGGGGCTGGTTACGGTGCCGCAGGCGAGCGGTGCATGGCAATTTCTGTTGCACTTCCTGTTGGGGATGAAACCGCAGATCGGTTACTAGAAAAGCTGATCCCGAAGGTTGAAGCATTAAAAGTTGGTCCATACACATCTGGCAACGACGTGGATTATGGCCCTGTGATTACCGCAGCGGCAAAAGAGAATATCCTGAACCTTGTTGAAAGCGGCGTCAAAGATGGTGCAAAGCTGGCGGTTGATGGGCGTGGTTTCAGCTTGCAAGGGTATGAAGACGGCTATTTCGTTGGGCCACATTTGTTTGACAATGTGACAACCGACATGGACATCTACAAGAAAGAGATTTTCGGACCCGTCCTATCAACAGTGCGTACAAAATCTTTTGAGGAAGCGCTGAAAATCGCCATGGATAACGAATATGGCAATGGTACTGCGATTTACACGAGCGATGGCGACACAGCACGCGAATTTGCGAAACGGGTGAATGTTGGGATGGTTGGGATCAACGTGCCAATCCCTGTGCCGTTGGCATATCATACCTTTGGTGGTTGGAAGAAATCGGTGTTTGGTGACCTAAACCAGCATGGGCCGGATGCGTTTAAATTCTACACTCGGACGAAGACTGTAACAGCGCGCTGGCCTTCAGGTATCAAAGAAGGTGGCGAGTTCAGCATCCCAGTGATGGAATAAGAGAATAAATAGGGGACAACTATGACTACAATTTCGGAAAGTCTAATGGATCGCCGCGAACAAGCACGCTTGGGTGGCGGTCAACGACGCATTGATGCTCAGCATTCCAAAGGTAAACTTACTGCTCGCGAACGGCTTGATGTTCTGCTGGATGAGGGTAGTTTTGAGGAATACGACATGTACAAAACCCACCGCTGTGTGGAGTTTGGCATGGACGAGCAGAAAATTCCGGGCGACGGTGTTGTCACGGGTTGGGGGACCATCAACGGTCGCCCAGTCTATGTCTATTCCCAAGATTTCACCGTGTTTGGTGGTTCCCTATCTGAAACCCACGCCGAAAAGATTTGCAAAGTTATGGATTTAGCTATGCAAAATGGCGTTCCAGTGATTGGCCTTTCAGACAGTGGGGGCGCGCGTATTCAAGAGGGCGTAGACTCTCTTGCAGGTTATTCCGAAGTTTTTTGGCGCAATGCGCAAGCGTCTGGCGCGATTCCGCAGATATCGATGATTATGGGGCCATCCGCTGGTGGTGCAGTCTATTCACCTGCGATGACCGACTTTATCTTTATGGTCAAAGATACGTCATATATGTTCGTCACGGGCCCTGATGTGGTAAAGACAGTGACCAACGAGATTGTGACGGCCGAAGAACTCGGCGGTGCCGCAACCCATACCAAAAAGTCTTCGGTTGCGGATGGTGCGTATGACAATGATGTGGATGCATTGCTGGATTTACGTAGATTTTACAGCTTCTTACCGCTTAATGCTGAAGTAAATGCACCGTATCAGCCTACGACCGACAGCTTTGACCGCGAAGATTTTTCGCTGGATACATTGATCCCAGAAAATCCAAATCAACCTTATGATATGCGAGAAGTGATCACAAAATTAGCGGACGAAGCTGACTTTTTTGAAATTCAAAAAGATTTTGCGGGTAATATCTTGGTCGGATTTATCCGTATAAACGGTGATACGGTTGGGGTGGTTGCAAATCAGCCCATGGTTCTGGCCGGTGCGTTAGATATCTCTGCCAGCCGCAAGGCAGCGCGTTTTGTGCGGTTTTGTGATGCGTTTAACATTCCGATACTGACCTTGACGGATGTGCCCGGGTTTATGCCTGGTACCAGCCAAGAATTTGGCGGCATCATCAAGCATGGTGCAAAGCTGTTGTTTGCATATGCACAGGCGACCGTTCCTTTGGTAACCGTTATCACACGCAAAGCATACGGTGGCGCGTATTGCGTTATGGCACCCAAACATTTGCGCGCAGACGTCAACTATGCTTGGCCGACAGCGCAAATTGCGGTGATGGGAGCCAAAGGTGCCACTGAAATCCTGTACCGTTCAGAGTTGGATGATCCCGAAAAGATCGCGAAACGAACAGCAGATTACGAAGAGCGCTTTGCCAATCCGTTTATCGCTGCCGAGCGCGGTTTTGTGGACGAGGTGATTAACCCACGTTCCACACGCCGCCGCATCGCACGTGCATTCGAATTGCTTAAGACCAAACAGGTTCAAGAGCCGTTCAAAAAACATGACAACATTCCATTGTAGGTGGCTGATATGATTAAGAAAATACTTGTTGCGAACCGGGGTGAAATA
>CALDZS010000145.1 GCA_937944065.1 uncultured Amylibacter sp.
TCTTGTCGCTCGTGTGTTTTTGACCAATCAAAAAAGCGAACTTACCAAAGAGGCAATTATTCAAAAATGCAATGTGGCGCTGGAAAAGCTTTTGGCAAAGGGCGCCTATATGCACATTCCACATAAGAATTTTGAATATGCGGTTGAGGTTGGATTACGGATGTTTGTGTTACGCCATGTCTTGATCCTGGAAGACGGAAAATATCGTCTTCAACCCAATGAACTGCAACTTATTACCTATTATGCCAATTCAATTGCTCATTTGGGCTAAGCCCGCGACGCTAAAAACCTATAGTCCGCCAGCGATGGCGCTCGTCACCAGTGTATAGATGCCCTGAATAATCCCTGGAAACATCGCCTAGTCCCGTCAATTTGAGCCAAAATCGTACATCAGACCTCTGCTCACAAAAAAACCTCTGAGTGGTGTTGCACACTCAGAGGTCAATTTTAATTCTACGCGTTTTTACGCGTTGGCAAGACGAGACGCGACATTGTCCCAGTTTACCAGATTGTCTAGGAAATTGCTGATGTAGACAGGGCGCTTGTTGCGGAAATCGATATAGTAAGAATGTTCCCACACATCACAGCCCAACAGTGCCGTTTGGTTGTGACACAGTGGGTTCACCCCGTTCTCGGTCTTGGTTACGGCCAAGCTGCCATCGGCGTTTTGCACCAACCAGCACCAACCTGATCCGAACTGTCCAGCACCCGCAGCCCCAAAGGCGGTTTTGAAGTCATCTACAGAACCAAAGCTGTCGTTGATTGCCGTTTCCAGCTCTGATGGCATGGCACGGCCTGATGGACCCATCATTTCCCAGAACTGGTTGTGGTTCCATAGCTGCGAGATGTTGTTGAAAATACCGTTTTGCGCAGTGGATGAAGCGTCATACGTACCGACGATAATCTCTTCGATGGACTTACCGTCCCATTCTGTACCCGCAATCAGCTTGTTGCCATTATCGACATAGGCTTTGTGGTGCAGGTCATGGTGGAATTCCATGGTTTCCGCAGACATGCCACCAGCGGCAAGCGCGTCATGTGCGTAGGGTAGATCGGGAAGTTCAAAAGCCATAGCTAGATCCTTTGGTAAATTGGTTATCTCTGTGCGTGAATATAGGGCAAAGCCATCCAGATGGAAGCGGTTTTCGAGTTTGCATTGCAAATTGCGCATCTGGCGAATGTGCTGTGATCTGCGGGACAGAATGGGTGATCCGCGACTAAAGACAGGATAACCCTGCAAGTCCTGGGCCCTAGTGATAAGCCGTGTCAATCAATGGTAAATGCGACTGCGCATGCATATTCAACAGTTTGGATATCTGACCTTTTTTGGTCACCAATGGGCGCGCAGCAATTGGCGGCGTGTCAGTTTGGCGAAGGTCGGGAAACAGCGTGAAAATCTCTTTGACTGATTTTGGCGGCAACGCTTTCAAGGCGCACGGACCAGTATACAAGCTCTCGGTCACAGCGCCGTTGGCAAACACCAATTGATGTTCGTCAAACAAAATATGGAAATATTCGACGGCACTGACAGTGACCGTCTCTACGCCGTCCAAACCCAACAGATCTTTTGCGGCGACCAAAATCTCTGAACTATCAAACAGACGTTTGGCAATGTCAGAGGCGATGAACATACGGTGCTGGGGCGACACAAACAGATCGCGTTGTGGCGTACCAAAACCCAAACAGCCCGCGCTGATTTTGATCGGCAATAGGTTTGGATACCGCGCTAAATCAACCGCGTCCAAGTCACGTGCACCAATCCAGCGAATGGTTTGTAATCCATTGTCCAACGTCTCGACCTGATCGCCAACCGCTAGGTCTTCAACCGCCATCTGGCAGAAGTCTGTGGTCAACAAAGTACCGCGCGCAAAGCACACAACTTCGCTGGCGATATATGTTGTTTCATAACCCATATCGTCCAAAGCCGCGATCGTCAGGTTCGAAATCTCGGCGTTCGAATTCAACAGGCCCGTCATCAGTTCTGATCCAAAGGTCGCCTCGTCCCAATGGCCACCAATGGTACCGGGACCACCCAGATTGGATTCAACTGCAACGCCTTTATCGGTGTCGGGATCGTCCAGAAACTGGCCGGGATACAACACCTCGTATTCATGCCGTGCTTGCGTTCCTGTGAAGCGGTAATTTGCCTCTGAACTGGTGCCAAAATCTTTGATCAACCCCAAATCATTCCACACCGTGCCAAATCCCATAGAATGCAACATCTCGTGCAGGATCAAGGTTTCCCAAGTGTCGGAATCATCGCGGGCGTCATCCTCTGCATAGGCGCGTGCGTCTGGGAAATCGAATGTCATCTCGCCCTTGACGGGAAAGTATCCGTCTGGGCGAATGAATGTCGGCCCTGCATAGCCCAATGTGCTGCCACGTCCATCAATCTCGGCCAATGTAGCCTTTAGTTCAAGGTCATCAATGGTACGCGTACCCTGCCCATCGCCAAAGTTACGCGTTTCGTCTGCAATATCGCCGGTGACAATTGAGCTGATATAATCTGCCGCGCGCACAAATCCCGCCTGTAATGCTTCGGTCCAATTGTCACCAACAAAGCTGATCGAAACATTGTAACCGCTGCCGTCGGCAGCACCACTAATATAGTTGGATAACATGAGAACCCTTTAGCAACATCCGAAGCTAGGGATTACGTGTTATGGATTAAGAAACATTGAAATAAGGCTTAACGAAAGTTTACTAAAATTAATGAAAAAGCAGCTTCAAGCAACGCTGTTTCAACGACTATTTCTAGGCGCTAGTGAAAGGCTTTGTCGACCAGCGGAATACAAAGTTGCGCATGAATATCCAGCATCTTTGTGATCCCATCACGCTTGGCAATTAACGGACGCGCGGCATTGATAATGGCGTCGGTGTCGCGCAATTCTGGAAATAAGGCCGTAATCTCGGCCACCGATTTCGCGGGCAAGGATTTCATCGCTTGCGTGCCCGTATAAAGGCTCTCGGTTACTGCGCCATTGGCGACAACAAGTTGATGGTCGTCAAACAGAATATGGTAATATTCGACTTCGCTCGTTTGAACAATTTCGACACCATCCAAATCCAGCAGGTCTTTGGCGGCCACCAAAACCTCGGCGTTGTTAAACAGGTTCTTGGCGATAATTGATGTGATCAACATGCGGTGCTGCGGCGAGACGAACAAATCGCGATGCGGCGTGCCAAATCCCAAACACCCTGCTCTGATTTTTATCGGCAGCAAATTTGGCGCTTGTGCCAGATCGATCGCGTCCAGCTGACGCGATCCAATCCA
>CALDZS010000146.1 GCA_937944065.1 uncultured Amylibacter sp.
TCACAAAAACCAACCAAGGCGTGCAGGAGACGTTACGATTTATTGCGCTGATCCTAGCCTTGCAAAAAGAATATTAGGCTTTGAAACCACCAAGGATGTAATGGATATGTGCAATTCTAGTTGGAACTGGGTTCAAAAGAATAAAAGCCGTAACGAAATGAAAGGCGATTGAGATGCTAAAAAACCTAGTGGTTTGCGCGATTGTTGTTGCGCCGTTGGCAGCTTGTGCTGAACCCGCACCTAGATTTAAAGATGCCGATAACATGGTTGTCGCAAAGTCAGATGTGGATCTAAATAGTTTTCGCAAATCGCAAGGGCGACCTAGTCTTAAGGAATCCAGCGCGTTGACCAAGGCTGCACAACGCCAGTCTGATTATCAGAAAAAGAAGAAGAAGTTATCGCACACGGGTAGTGGCGGTTCAACGGTTCGCAAGCGCGCGACCAAGGCTGGATTCAAGGGTTGTTTTTGGGCAGAGAATGTATCAGTAGGACAAGCAACCGAAGCTGGCGCGCTGCAAGCTTGGATGACCTCAGTTCATCACCGCAAAAATATCTTGTCAAAGAATGCGACCCATTACGGGATTGCCCAAAGTGGCCAATACTGGACTTTGGTCCTGGGCGGTGAATGCTAGTCGCTGTATATCTTCGGGATCGGTTTAACTCAGCGTTAACCTGTTGATGGGTTAATAAAGCTTAACCTCTTTTCCGCATCTTTTGCAAAGCAGCTTTGATGAAACTTTTGATGACCCATCGGTATTTTTGGCCCGATACATCGCCCTATGGCGCATTGATGAGGTCCATTGCCGAAGGTCTATCCGATGATCTTGATGTTTCTGTTTTCACGGCAAGTTTGGTAGACAAGTCGCACAAATCAACAGTGCTGGCAGATGTTCAAGTGACGCGTTGTTCGGTGCTGCCCGAAAATAGGTTTCGCGGTCTGGCGCGCGCGATAAATACGATAATCTATTCTGTGGCATTGTTTTTTCACGTGCTGAGAAATCGCCCCGATTGGGTCACCGCTGCCACATTTCCACCAGTATTGGCCGCATGGTCTGCCAGTCTTTCCGCGCGACTTGTTGGAGCAAAGTTTGTCTATCATGTCCAAGATATCCACCCAGAGGTGTCGCGGATCAGTGGCGGGCGATTGGGGACTGCACCCGCTTATCAAATACTGAGATGGTTAGACAATCAAACGATGCGCCGCGCGTTTGCTGTCGTCACCTTGTCGCAAGATATGTACAAAACACTAATTGCGCGCGGAGTCGATCCGGCCAAATGCCACGTTCTGAACAATTTCCAACAAGAGCACTTTGAAACATCCGTCCAACCACCAGCAGAACTTGTTAAACCTGACGGCATGCGGCGCGTGATTTTCGCTGGTAATTTAGGACGTTTTCAAAATCTGGAAACCCTTGCGGATGGCATCGCGTCCTGTCTTCCTGAGTTTCCGGATTTAGAGCTCTTTTTCCTAGGAAGCGGTGCATTGAAGAACACGTTACGCCACCGGTATTCATCAAATGACCGTATCAAATTCGCACCGTTTTTGCCGCTAAGCCAAGCTAACATTTTGATCGCGGATGCGGATATCGCGCTGGTCTCTTTGAGCGAAGGAATGCACAGAGTTGCATACCCGTCAAAGCTGCTGACATATGCGGGGTTGGGTGTACCAATGCTGGCTTTGGTTGACCCGAAAAGCGACTTAGCACGCACAGTCAAAAATAATCAATTGGGCGTTGCGGTTTCTGAGCAGACTGCTGAGGGTGTATCGCACGCGCTGAAGCAATTGCTATCCAAACCCATGCACAGGGATGATATACAGCGATGGTATTCACAAAACTCTGACAAAAATGCAGCGCTAACGTTTTGGCGCGACCTGTTGCTAGGGCGTATGTCGGAAACATGCTGATATAAGACTGTGCTTGCCGCGCACATCCATTCTGTGCATTTAGTTTAGCAACATGTGCGCAAAAGGAGTCTGCGAATGACACAACCAAACATTCTTATAATTATGGTTGATCAGTTGAACGGAACGCTGTTCCCAGACGGCCCCGCCGACTGGTTGCATGCCCCAAACCTTAAAAAACTCGCTGCTGCGTCTACGCGGTTTAAGAATGCTTACACCGCATCGCCGCTTTGCGCGCCTGGTCGCGCGTCGTTTATGTCTGGCCTGTTGCCACAACGCAGCCGTGTTTATGACAATGCTGCAGAGTTTGCATCGGACATTCCCACCTATGCGCACCATTTGCGTCGCGCTGGGTATCAAACGTGTCTTTCTGGCAAAATGCACTTCGTAGGCCCAGATCAAATGCATGGTTTCGAAGAGCGTCTAACCACCGATATCTATCCCGCTGATTTCGGATGGACGCCCGATTACCGCAAACCCGGTGAGCGGATAGAGTGGTGGTACCACAATATGGGGTCGGTCACTGGCGCAGGTGTGGCCGAGATTTCAAACCAGATGGAATATGACGACGAGGTGGCATATAACGCCACGCGCAAAGTGTATGATCTGGGACGCGGTCACGACGAACGCCCATGGTGTTTGACCGTCAGCTTCACGCACCCCCATGATCCTTATGTAGCACGCAAAAAATACTGGGACCTGTACGAGGATTGCCAGCATTTGTTGCCGACAATTCCGGCAATGGCCTATGATGATCATGACAGTCATTCGCAACGGATTTTTGATGCCAATGATTGGCGCAGCTATGACATTTCCGAAGATCAGATTAAACGCGCACGCCGCGCTTACTTTGCAAATATTAGTTATCTCGATGATAAAATCGGCGAGGTATTGGAAGCGCTGGAAGCGACACGGCAAGAAGCGACAATTCTGTTTGTATCTGATCATGGCGACATGCTGGGTGAACGCGGCCTTTGGTTCAAAATGTCATTCTTTGACGGATCGGCGCGTGTTCCATTGATGATTAAATCGCCAACGATGGAACCTGGATTGGTGACTTCACCTGTTTCTAATATCGACGTCACGCCGACCTTGTGCGATTTGGCGGGCGTTAGCATGGAAGAAGTTATGCCGTGGGTGGAAGGTGAAAGTCTGGTGCAGCTTGGTCAAGGTGGTGAACGCACCTCTCCTGTGGCGATGGAGTATGCGGCCGAGGCATCTTATGCGCCGATGGTTTCGCTGCGATACGAAAAGTGGAAATATAATCGGTGTGCGTTGGACATGGATCAGCTGTTTAACATGGAAGAAGATCCGCACGAGCTGACCAATTTGGCGGATAATCCAAAACACAAAGGCACGCTTGATCAATTGCGCGCAAAGTCAGAGGAGCGTTGGGACCTTAGCGCATTTGACGCCCAAGTACGCGAAAGCCAAGCAAAGCGGTGGGTGGTCTACGAGGCATTGCGCAACGGAGACTACTACCCTTGGGACTATCAACCGCTGCAGAAAGCATCCGAACGATACATGCG
>CALDZS010000147.1 GCA_937944065.1 uncultured Amylibacter sp.
CAATTATCTGCGCTTGGGGCACGCATGGCGCACATATGGGGCGTGGTGCACAGATAGAAGCGATTTTGCGCAGTCAGTTAAACAAACCCTTGCATCATCTTGGGTTATCAAAAGCAGGTCACCCGAAGCATCCGCTTTACATCAGTTACGCCCAACAATTGATTGAATGGGCTGACTAAACTTAATCGGCTAGAAATGCCATCCGCGTGAAACTTGGGGCAGAATGCAGGCCGATCTAGGGCATTCTCAGTATGAACTCCGCGATGATATCCATAACTTGGGTGTCCAATGGAATATCAGAAGGCGGGAAAATCAAATCGGTTTTTGACATGTTGTGGTTGATACCTTCCAGAATCTCCAACTGTGCTTTGGGTTGTACCGCCGCCAAAGCTTGTGCGTCCTCCTCGCTCATTTGAAAGTCGGTGGTACCTTGTAGGATCAGCACTCGACCAGAATATTCAGATAGTACGGCGGCTGGATCATAGCGCATCCAATCAATATAGAACTTTTGATTCACAGGATTAAAAAGACCACGCAGTCCCAATGGCAGGTCTTCTTGATCAACGGGTTGCCCTGCCTTTAAGGTTGCCAATGCATTGTCAGTCTTGCGCAGAACTTGCTTGCTTTTGGTATAAAGATTCAACTGATCTTGCAGCACTAAGTCTATGGTTCGACCAGCCGAGGCAACAAGAATCATGCCGCAAATACCATCCTGTGAATTCGCAGCCAGAACACTTGCCACCAAACCGCCCTCGGAATGCCCCAACAACCAAACACAGTCTTTGGTCAATGATGTACGCAAATGGTCTACCCAGATACGCCCATCATCAGCATAGCCAGCAATGTGCAAATCATCGGTCGTTTTAATCGCGCCCTTTGATGCATACGAGCCACGTTTATCTATGCGCAAAGTCGAGACACCGCGCAATGCCATGGCGTATGCCAATTTGGCGTAAGGTCCCAAGCCATATGCGGGTAATCTTTGCCCATCGCGATTGATCGGACCAGAGCCTGGTATGATCAACACCACAGGTGCGTCGTCGCTTGCGATCCGCAAACTGCCTGCCAGTTGTCCAAGTTCAGCGTCAACGAAAATTTCAGTTTCTTGAGCGGACACTGGCACAGCAAAACAGATTAAAAACAATATCCAAAAAGCACGCATGGCTAAGTGAACCATATTGGCCGCGATCTGACAAATGATTTACCTTTACTTGAGCCAGCCTTTACAGCACTGCTTGGCCGTATGAATGATCAAACCAAAGGTCTTTTGATAACAGCTATCGGGGTCATTTTAGTGGCTCCTGACAGCCTGTTCATTCGACTGATTGATGCACCAACACTTGTCATTGCATTTTGGCGCACGGGCTTGACGGGCGTGATGATCATGGCAGTGTTGGCAGTCACACAAGGCCGCGAGCTGCGCAAGTCCATCACCCAAGTTGGTCGCAACGGCGTTTACTATGCTTTGTGTGCAGCGGTCAGTTCGATCTTGTTTATCTTTGCAGTTCAAAATACCAGCGTTGCAAATGCGGTATTTATCATTGCCGCAATGCCAATTTTTGCAGCGTTCTACAGCTGGCTCTTGATGGGTGAGCGGATATCTCGGCGTATGGTCTGGACGATAGCTTTGGTTTTAGCTGGTATCGGTATCATCGCTTATGGATCGATCGGCGAGGGTAACGGGAATATTGTTGGCGACATGTTGGCCATCGGCGTGGCCGCAATCTTTGCACTGGGTTTAACCATGGCCAGACGTGGGCGCGCCGTCTCAATGATCCCCGCCGCGGCTGGTGGCTATATAGGCGTGGCGTTATGCATTCTACCTTTCATTGACCCATTCGACGTCGCAGAGGGCGATTGGATCTGGGTGGCGTTGCATGGCGGTGTCTTCATCGCATTTTCAACGGCACTCTTATCTTTGGGGCCGCGTTATATCACCTCTGCTGAAGTAGCCTTGTTGATCCTTCTTGAAAGTGTGCTCGCCCCGATCATAGTCTGGGTCGTCATTGGTGAAGAGCCCACACAGTGGGCACTTATCGGCGGTGCGATAGTACTTGGGGTTTTATTCATCTCGAACCTGATCGCGCTTCGACGTAGGCGCGCCTAAAACGAGCTGCCTGGCTTGGTCAAAAACTCTGCCTCTCTCACCGTATTCTCGCGTCCCAAAATTCGATTGCGATGTGGGAACCGACCAAACCGCGCGATGATATCGCGGTGCTTGACAGCGTAGTCGTAGTTATTCTCTGGCGTGTATGTTTTGAACAAAGATAGCGATGCCTCTTGGACATTCAAATCTTCGGAATGCATCATCGGCATCAACATGAAGGTACGTTTGGATTCTTCAACTACCTCTATAAAGCTCTCTGCGACACATCTCTCAGACAGTTTGATTGCCTGCGCATCACCTGCAAATGCGTCTGGCGTATCGCGGTAAATATTTCGCGCGAATTGATCCAACACAAGAATTAGCGCCAAACAGCCATCCGCGTCGGTCGCCCATTCAGACAAACCGCCGTCAAGCGCTCGCCGCGTCGTATCACCAAATCGACGTGTAATCTCCGCATCGAACTCGTCACTTTTCTTAAACCACATCTCTGGTTCAATCTCTGAAAACCAGAAGTCCAAGACTTGGGCCGGTGTCGCAATATCCATAATCGCCTCCAATGGTTGCAGGGCTGGCCAAGTTTGGGCGGGTTCTGAGCAAAAGTAAATGCGTGCAGCCAAATCTCTGCGACTAATCAAATCGACTCTTTGTGCTTTCATTCCAAACGATTCGGCCCTATACGCCCATTATCTGCAAAATCAGATACTCCATGGGCCCTGCTGGACGATATCCCGGCCTGCGCCATCAACCTTAACCAAGGAGACCCCGATGTCGATCACCGCTGAGAAAAAAGCCGAGCTGATTAAAGAATACGCAATCAAAGAAGGTGACACTGGCTCACCTGAAGTACAGGTTGCCATCCTTTCTTCACGTATCGCAACACTGACCGATCACTTTAAAACCAACAAAAAAGACAACCACTCTCGTCGTGGTCTTTTGAAGATGGTTGCATTGCGTCGCAAACTTTTGGACTACACACGTGGCAAAGACGAAGCGCGTTATCAAGATTTGATCAAACGTTTGGGCATTCGCCGCTAAGAATTAATCACACTTGTGATGATCAGCCCGTTCCAGATTGGAGCGGGCTTTTTTTAATTGGCGTCAAATGATGGGTCGGTGGGCTTTGTTACTGCCCTTGTGCTTCTTCGCAGAACTTTTCAACGAAAGGTAATGCGGCTTGCGCTTCGCCTTTTCTTCAAGAAGCTGTTTCATGGTCTTTTTCGGCGGAACTTCGTCGTCTTTTTTATCAGTCATTTTCTGTCAATCCTCGTAAACATTGGTGGGTTGCGCTCTCACTGTCAAAGTTAACCCGTAAAGGCCAGCCTTAAGGCGCGAGGCAATCGCGGCGCTGTTACTTAGCAGGCGGCGTTTCCAGAAACTCGACTTCGATAAACGCGCATTCGAAATCGTTGGTGTTAATCACATCATGTTCAACACCAAGGTCGCGATAATACGGAACGCCGTTCTGCATCGGCGAGATGATTGTTTCACCCGACGCTAGCTTGATTTGCAGCGATCCAGTGAACAGCGGTACCACGACATAATCATATTCATGCGTGTGCCAGCCCGTATTGTCCCCCTTCACGGCAAAGCGCCATTCGGTGACGCGCGTTCGGGCGTTGTCGATCATGACTGTTGGCGTAGCCGTTCCTTTTGCGCTGCTACACATAGGGCGCTGTCGCTTGCATCGACGGGCGCTCTGCGACGTTTGCGTACCATTCGGCAAGCTGTGGATGTCCGTCGCGCCAACCCCGTGTGTCATGGCGCAGGTCGATATATCCCAACGCACAACCCAATGCGATGTGCGAAGCATCAAGTGCGCCTGCCAGATGATCCATCCACTGATTTTCAATCAGGTCTAACGATCGTGCGATCTTGCTCCACTGGCCTTCGACCATGTCGGGCATTTGGAAACCCTCGGGGCGTACTCGCACTTCGTAAGTCATCAGTAACGCTGCATCCATCATACCTTCGGCTGTCGCCTCGATGGTCAGAACATCCCACAAAGTTTCGTCATCGGGATAAAGCGAGCCATCCGCGTAGTCGTTCAAATAGCGAGTAATGATACGGCTGTCATAAATCGCGTGTCCGTCATCGCGGATTAAAATCGGAACCTTGCCCAAAGGATTTTCTTCTACTGGTACAGTGCCAGCATCAAGCGGTGTTCCGCCCGCGATTTTTTTCTGAACTTGATCGTCTATGCCCAGCTCTTGCAAGCAAACAAGAACCTTGCGCACAAATGGCGACGTTGCAGAACTGTAAAGTTTCATCAATCGACTTTGCGGAATTTTAGCCGCCCCAATGCGGCTGCGTCGACTTCTATACCTGGGCCGTTTGCGCCCAATCGTATCGTTCGCTTCCAACGATAGGATGTGTTGATCTGCTGTCCGTTTGGGTCGCGGTGGCCGTACAGACCTTCGCCCACATCATCCAAACGATCCTCCACGCGTTGATCAACGGCACTGACATGTACATTTCGCGCCAAGGCATACGCCCCTGCAATCACTGCGATGGGTACCAATGGTAGTGGCATGTCGACCTCCGTTTGATTAACTCTTCTTGTCTGATTGTGTCATTAAATCAGCGATCTTGTCAAAGCCCAGCCCAAATCCATCTGACTGCAACGCTGA
>CALDZS010000148.1 GCA_937944065.1 uncultured Amylibacter sp.
AGATTTATGCCGCAGGCGAAGCCCCGATTAAAGGTGCCGGTCAGGCTGATCTGGTCGACGGTTTGACCACGCATGGTCACAAATCAGCGCATCTGGTGAACGACGAGGCGGGCCTTCCTGCCTTTGTGAAACAGCATTGCAAGCCAGGCGATATGCTGGTCTGCTTGGGCGCTGGTACGATTTCAACATGGGCGAATAACCTGCCCGATGCGTTGAAAAAATGAACCACCTATTGATCGCAACGGGGCTGTGGGCGTTGGTTGCTTTTGCTGTGGCGCTTTCGCCAAAGTTCGGTGTACACAAATTTTTTGCCCTTTATGTCCTGATCCCTTCAGCCATCGTGATCTTAATCGCGCTTGGCTATACATATGGCGCGTGGGCGGTATTTGCCGCATTGCTGTGTGTGGCATCTGTTCTTCGTTGGCCATTCTATTATATCGGCAAGTTTGTGATGTCCAAGGTGCGACGAACAGAATTTGAAGGCCCAAAAATACGAAACGACAAATGAACGGCGCGCTGATCTGTGCCGGCATTTGGATGGTCGTGGCCAACATATTGGCATTGATCCCGTCCAAAGATAACCATTGGTTTCGCGCCTACGTTTTGATGGCCATAGGTGTGCCGATTTTGATCTGGGTCGCCCAGAAAAACGGATTATTCATAGCGTTAATTGTATTGGTGGCTGGCCTGTCTATCTTGCGTTGGCCAGTTTACTACCTATATCGCTATATCAAACGTATGTTCGGCTGAAAGAGAATGAATAATGACTGACAAGCTTCCTACCGTGCGCGGTACCTTGACGCCAAACCGGCCGATGGCCGATCTGTCTTGGTTGCGTGTTGGCGGTGCGGCTGATTGGTTGTTCCAACCCGCAGACGCAGATGATCTGGCAGACTTTTTGCGTGACCTTGATCCCGGTATCCCTGTTATGCCCATCGGTGTTTGTTCTAATATGATCATCCGAGATGGTGGTATTCGGGGTGTAGTTGTGCGCATGGGCCGCGGGTTCAATGATATCAAAACCAATTCCGACGGAACTGTCGTCGCAGGGGCCGCCGCACTGGACGCACATGTAGCCCGCAAGGCCGCCCAAGCAGGCGTTGATTTGGTATTCCTACGCACGATCCCAGGCGCAATTGGTGGTGCCGTAAAAATGAACGCGGGTTGTTACGGTGTCTATATGGCGGACGTGTTCGTATCGGCGTCGGGCATCACACGCGAGGGCAAGGCGATAACGCTTAATGCGGATCAGCTGGGATTTTCCTACCGCTCTTCTACTGTTCCAGCAGGTGTGATCATCACCTCTGTCACCATGAAAGCCCCTACGGGGGAACCAGACGTGTTGGAAGCTAAGATGCAAAATGCGCTAGACGCGCGCGAAAAATCACAACCAACGAAAGAACGTTCCTGCGGATCAACCTTTCGCAATCCCGCTGGTTTCAGCTCGACCGGTAAGGCTGATGATGTGCATGATCTGAAGGCATGGAAGGTCATTGATGACGCAGGACTGCGCGGCGCGCGCGTTGGTGGTGCACAAATGAGCGAGATGCACTCGAACTTTATGATCAACACAGGTGATGCGACTGCCGCAGATTTGGAACAGTTGGGCGAAGAGGTGCGAAAAAAGGTTTACGAAAACGCGCAGATTCAGCTAGAGTGGGAAATAATGCGGGTCGGAGAATTCGCAAAAGAATAATAACCCTAAAAGATGCGCCAAGCATCAGGGAACGAGGCGGGCATGTCGAGCAGACAGAAACCCCGTGTAACAGTGCTATTAGGCGGCCCTTCGGCAGAACGATCAGTGTCGTTGTCCAGTGGGGCCGAAGTTGCATCTGCGTTACGCGGCGAAGGATTTGAAGTGACCGAATTGGACGCAGGTCTGACCGTGGCCGCAGATTTGCTGGCGACCAAACCCGATGTTGTCTTCAATTGTTTACATGGTCGCTGGGGCGAAGACGGTTGTATCCAAGGTGTATTGGAATGGCTGCAAATTCCGTACACCCATTCAGGTGTTGGCGCGTCGGCGCTGGCAATGGACAAAGAACTAACCAAAGCGGCATATCGTCAAGCGGGCTTGCCTGTCGCTGAAAGTCGTTTGGTCAAGAAGGCAGATGTGCTGTCAGCCCATCCGATGCCACGTCCTTATGTGATTAAACCCTATAACGAAGGATCGTCTGTTGGCGTGTTTATCGTGAACGAGGGTGACAATCATCTGGCCTCGATGCCAGATGAAATGCCCGATGACTTGATGGCCGAAACGTTTATTCCAGGTCGCGAACTGACAACATCAGTTATGGGCGATCGCGCCTTAACTGTCACCGATATCATCACCGATGGTTGGTACGATTTTGAGGCGAAATACGAACAGGGCGGTTCGCGGCATGTATTGCCCGCCGATATTCCAGCCGACGTGTTTCAAGCGTGCATGGATATGGCGGTCACAGCGCACAAAATTCTGGGCTGTCGCGGTATGTCACGCACCGATTATCGCTGGGACGAAAGTAAGGGTCTGGACGGATTGATCTTGTTGGAAACCAATACCCAGCCAGGCATGACGCCAACGTCATTGGCGCCTGAACAGGCAATCCATTGCGGCATCAGCTATGGCGAGTTGGTAACTTGGTTAGTGGAGGATGCTTCATGCAACCGTTAAATCGCCCCCCGCAACCTCCCAAGCGTGAACAGCGCCGGGTTGATCCATCAAACCCGTATCTGCCCCAAGACAAACCACCGCGCGCGCCCGATCCTCTGCCCACACCCCCCGAACGCAGCGGCCAGCAGCAGGCAGGCCACGCGATGCGACCGATGGTGCAACCGCCCGTGCGACCTAGGGCGACGCATCTTACATACGAAAGCAACATCGCCCCAATTGGGCAAATGAATGATCAGTCGGTCGGAAAATTGTTTGGCCAGCAAGCACCGCAGCACCCCCCCAAACGCGATCCTGCGCCGTCGCGGACGCGCTATAAACTGCAACGGTTATGGTTGACGCCAATGGTGCGAAAGCTGCTAAAGGCATCTATTCCTGCCGTGGGATTGTGCGCGATTGGCATCTATTTAGGAACTAATCAACAATTGCGCGATGACTGGGCAAGTCGCTTGAGCGAGACCCGTAAATCTATCGAGACGCGACCAGAATTTATG
>CALDZS010000149.1 GCA_937944065.1 uncultured Amylibacter sp.
GGCATAGAGCGTTGACCAAGTGACATATGGTTTCCTTTAAATTGGCGAGCCTGATGATACCCCTACTTGGGCGGGGCGCAACAATTTATCAGCGATCATGAACCCTTCGGACATGACTTGTCCGATACAGCCTTTGTCCACGTTTGGAATAGGTGCCTCGAACATCGCTTCGTGAAATGCGGGATCAAACTTTGTCCCAATCTCTGGCACGATAGGGACAATCTGGTGTTTACCAAACACATTGACCAGTTCGCGTTGCGTCAGGTCGATGCCATCAAAAAGTGCTTTGTTGGCAGCACGTTGTTCGGGGGTGGCGTGTTCCAGGGCGCGTTTCATGTTGTCATAGACTGGTAACAGATCACGGCCCAGTTTACGGCCACCATAAATCTCGGCGTCGCGACGATCACGTTCACCACGTTTGCGTTGGTTTTCGGCGTCAGCCAAGGCGCGCATTAAACGATCCTTCAGCTTGTCAATTTCTGCTTGTAAATCTGGCGCGATCTCTGCTTCGGCCTCTTCTGCGGCAATTGCTGCCTCTTCCTCTTCTTCGGACATAATCGGTTCTTCAACTTCATCCAAGAAACGGTCAAGGTCTTTCATTTCACTGTCTAAATCTACCTGTGGCTTGTCTTTTTTCGCCATGTCTTACGACCCTCTTAACATCCGCCCAACCAACTGGGCTGTATAGTTTACAATGGGCACAATACGCCCGTAATTTAGTCTGGTCGGGCCGATCACACCGACCGCGCCGATAACGTTTCGATCAGCATCCATATACGGAGAAACAACCAATGACGACCCCGAAAGTGAAAACAATTTGTTTTCCGAACCGATAAAGATTTTCACCCCATCCCCATGTTCGGTCAGGTCCAAAAACTTGGCGATATCCTTCTTGGCTTCTAGGTCGTCAAACAGTTGTTTGATCCGCTCCATGTTTTCCGCACTGTCGGTTTCGCCCAGTAAATTGGAACGACCGCGCACAATCAAGCGATCTTGATCTGTTCCGTCTTTAGACCAAACTGCGACACCTTGTTCGATTAGATTCTGCGCGGCCAAGTCCAGCTCTGCCTTTTGTTTCGCAATCGTGCGTTCAACCACGCTGCGCAATTGGCTGACCGTGTGACCAGCCATGATCGAATTCAGGAAATTCGCTGCTTCACGCATTGCCGATGGGGTTTGCCCCACAGGCGGCGTGAACATGCGGTTTTCGACTTGGCCGTCTTCGGTCACCAACACCACAAGTGCGCGATCGGGTGCCAGCGACACAAACTCTATATGCTTGATCGGTGATTCCATTTTCGGTGCCATTACCACAGACGCGGTTTGTGTCAGACCCGACAGTAACGATCCTGCTTGATCCAGAAGGGTTGTCAAATCTTGATCATCGCCCAACGACCTATCAATGGTGTTGCGTTCGGGGGTCGCCAAATTGCCAATCTCTAAAAACCCATCAACGAACATTCGCAAACCCTGCTGCGATGGAATTCGGCCAGCGGATACATGCGGGCTGTCCAACAGCCCCATATACTCCAAATCTTGCATCACATTTCTGATTGTCGCAGCGGACACTTGCTCTGATAAACTTCGGGTCAGCGTGCGTGACCCGACGGGATCACCTGTATCCAGATAATTTTCGACCAACAGGCGAAACACTTCGCGACTGCGTTCGGTAAAATCTGGCACGGGCGGTTGCGGTTTCAATGGATACTCTTTTGTTAAAGACAAGCATTTGTCCTGTTTTCACCAGCACTTGTCAATGTAGGGTTTGCGCGCACGCCTTGGACACGATATCGAGGTGGAAATTCTTACCAGGAGAGACCCATGCGCCCATCAGGCAGAGCAAACGACGAAATGCGAACAGTAACCGTGGAAACAGGGTTTACCAAACACGCCGAAGGCTCCTGCCTTATCAAGTGCGGCGAAACACATGTTCTATGTACTGCTTCCGTCGAAGACCGTTTGCCACCTTGGTTGCGAAACTCTGGTCTGGGTTGGGTCACCGCTGAATACGGCATGTTGCCGCGCGCCACAGGATCGCGCAATCGACGCGAGGCGCAGGCGGGCAAACAGTCTGGTCGCACCCAAGAAATTCAGCGCCTGATTGGGCGGTCATTGCGCGCAGGGGTTGACCGCGTGGCTTTAGGCGAACGTCAAATCACCGTCGATTGTGATGTACTGCAGGCCGATGGTGGTACACGTTGTGCGTCCATTACGGGTGGGTGGATCGCATTGCGATTGGCCGTGAATAAATTGATGGAAGCCGGCCATATCAAAGAAGATCCATTAACCGATCATATCGCTGCCGTGTCTTGTGGTATCTATGGCGGACAGCCGATCCTCGATTTGGATTATCCAGAGGATTCTGAAGCAGGCACAGATGCAAACTTTGTAATGACTGGTGTTGGCGGCATGGTTGAATTGCAGGGCTCTGCCGAGGGTGCCACATTCTCGCGGGCTGAATTTGATCATCTAATGGACTTGGCCGAAAAGGGCGTTGCCGAGTTGGTTGCAGCGCAAAAGGCAGCCACAAGTTAATGCGAAAGCTTGTCGAAAAAAAGATCGTTCTGGCCAGCCATAACACAGGCAAGCTGCGCGAAATCGCAGCGTTGCTAGAACCCTATGGTATCAAAGTCATCTCGGCTGGTGATCTTGGTTTAGACGAGCCAGAAGAAACCGAAGATACGTTTGCTGGCAATGCACGGATAAAGGCTCATTTTGCGGCCAAGGCTAGCGGCATGCCAGCACTATCTGACGATAGCGGTTTGCAAGTTGATGCGCTGGATGGCGCACCAGGTGTTTACACTGCGGACTGGGCCGAAACCGAAAACGGGCGCGATTTTATCATGGCCATGACCAAGGTGAACGACAAGCTGTCGGGAGTTCCCGCACCACATACCGCGCGGTTTTGCTGTACCCTTTGCCTCGCTTGGCCCGACGGTCATGACGAGGTTTTTGAAGGCAAAGTTGAAGGCAGTCTGACATGGCCAATGCGCGGCGATCGCGGCTTTGGGTTTGATCCAGTTTTCATAGCAAATGGTATGTCCGAGACTTTTGCAGAGATTGATCCAGCAGAGAAAAACCGCATAGGCCACCGTGCAGATGCGTTTACCAAACTGGTGGCGGGTGCCCTTGGCTGATTGGCAAAATGCAGGTTTTGGCGTTTACATTCACTGGCCGTTTTGCGCCGCCAAATGCCCTTATTGCGATTTCAATTCCC
>CALDZS010000150.1 GCA_937944065.1 uncultured Amylibacter sp.
ATCGACCTTCGGGCCGACCAATCCGATATCTGCGCCGTTTGACCAAGCTTTACGAATACGCGCATTTAACACGGGTGCTTCGGCACGTGGGTTTGTACCGATCAGCTGAATCATCTCGGCGCTGTCAATATCTTCGATCGTAGCGGTTCCGACATAACCAGCACGGTTGCCCATCGGCAATTTTGCATTGTCGACACGGCACTCCACATTGCCACCCAAGTCAGTAACCAATTGTTTCAACGCGAACATCGCCTCGACAGGTGCCAAATCGCCAGCGATTGCAGCGACTTTCTTGCCTTTAACAGCCTTCGCAATCGCCGCAAATGCTTCGTCCCAAGACGCTGGTTTCAGTTTGCCTGATTTACGCACATATGGACGATCCAAACGCTGACTACGTAGCCCGTCCCAGATGAATCGCGATTTGTCCGACAGCCATTCTTCGTTCACACCGTCATGGTTGCGCGGCATAATACGCATCACTTCGCGACCTTTGGTGTCCACGCGAATGTTAGCGCCAAGCGCGTCCATAACGTCGATGGTTTCTGTTTTCTTCAATTCCCACGGGCGTGCAGAAAACGCGTAAGGTTTGGAAGTCAGCGCACCGACTGGGCATAAATCAATGATATTCCCTTGCAACTCACTGTCCAAAGTTTGGTTCAGATATGTTGTAATTTCTGAATCCTCGCCGCGGCCCGTTTGGCCCATTTGGGTAATACCAGCCACTTCGCTGGTAAACCGCACACAGCGCGTGCAAGAAATACAGCGCGTCATTGTTGTCGCGACCAGTGGCCCTAAATCCAGATCCTGCGTGGCTCGTTTCGGCTCGCGGAAGCGCGAGAAATCGACGCCATAGGCCATCGCTTGGTCCTGCAAATCACATTCGCCACCTTGATCGCAAATCGGGCAATCCAGTGGGTGATTGATCAGCAAGAATTCCATCACGCCTTCGCGCGCCTTTTTCACCATAGGTGACGTTGTTTTAACAACGGGCGGCTGGCCATCTGGGCCGGGACGCAAGTCTCTGACCTGCATGGCGCACGACGCTGCTGGTTTCGGCGGGCCACCAACGATTTCGACCAAACACATGCGGCAGTTACCAGCAATAGTCAGACGTTCGTGATAACAAAAACGCGGCACCTCGATACCAGCGACTTCGCAGGCCTGTAGAAGGGTCATTGCCCCGTCCACCTCGACCTCTTGGTCATCGATAATCACTTTGCGAAGATTGCTCATATTCCGTATTCCTGTTCCTACCCGCTGATGCGAGACGTCTTATTCTGGGTCTAATCGTTCAACAATTTGCCGATTTGACTATTTTTCTTGATTTCGCGTTTACCCAAGGGGCAAAAAGTTTCGTTATTGTCTATGTCGACACCTTGCTCTTTCAGGTACGGTACAACGCGCGCTTTTAGCTTGGCCTTTTCGGCATCGTCCTCGATGAATGCTTTCACCTCGGAATATGAATAACCTTCTGATTTTGCGTAAGAAAACAAAGATTGTGCAAAACTAAGGCCGCGTAGCTTGCGCGTCCCGATAGACGGGCACCGTTTACCGACTTCGTTGGCAACGGCCATGTCGAACAATCCGTTGGAAATGACGTCATATTCCCACAAAGATTTCTTTGCAAAACTTGGGGCAGCAACGCCAATGGATAGGGCTGTTAGGCAAATAAGAGGCATGTGTTTCATACTTTACTCCTTTAGCTTTTCTTTAGAAAACGGCCCAACTGGGTCCGCTTGGCATATTCTTCGTCGGCAACTTGGCAAAATTGCGAAAAATTCTCTTTCGTGATGCCAAGTCGATCTAAATTCTCGTGAATTTTTTGCGATATAATCGCCTTGGAATAATTATTGCGCATAATATTAGAGGTCGATTTTTGAAACTGCGCCAGTTCTTGCGCTGGAACATCCCGACGACCGCTAAGCAGCGCTGTGTTTACGGATAGTTTGGTGATCACGCGTTCTTTTTCAGCGTCGTTGAAAGAATACCCCTCGCAATTGCGTGCCATACGGTCCGCAATTTCAGCTTCTGCCACATCATCAAGAAATTCGGTTTGAACGCTAAGCAACGCCTTTGACGTCGGCACGAAGTTAGCATTGTTCACCTGATTGCCACAGGCAACAGTTGAAAGAGTGATGCCTACGCACGTGCCGCTCATTTTCAAAACCTTCTTCATTTCCACCCTACTAATATGATCCTAGTTAAACATATGTACTGGCGATGTTACACTGTCGATGCCAGTCTTTGTACTGTTCCTACGCCGCTGATGCCGCGCATCTTCTCGTCTTCCATTGTTCTGCATCTTTCAGATATGACCAACCAAACGCGTCTTCGCTATCGCCAGTTGCTTGCAACATATCCAACCGTCCCATTGCTTCTTCAATTGTTGGTTGATGACCAATTGGTACCCACCACATCACAAAATGCATTTTGTCCATGACCTCGAACCATTCTGTGCGGCGTTCATAAAACTGTTTGTGGACGGTGCCCCAAACGAACGTCTCTAACGATGGCGCATCTTCCCAAACCGTCAGATTAGAGACATATTGTGGATCGCCGTCGATCTTGGTCTCGGTGTTGCCCGTCCCGGGTTCGCCCGATCCTTCGGCCATCCAAACAAAGCCGGGCATCCGTTTGCCCAGCCCATTGATACGGTCAAGATTATTCATAAAGTCGGCCACACGCGGATCATCGACAGGCGCCAACAGGCGCCCGACGTTCAGTTCCGCAAGATGGTGGCCAGCTTTGCTCATACCTACTCCGCTGCGACCGCGCTGACACGGCCAGTACGTTTATGTTTGATACGGTCTTCGATTTCGTCACGGAAATGACGGATCAAACCTTGGATCGGCCATGCTGCCGCGTCTCCCAAGGCGCAAATTGTATGTCCTTCAACTTGTTTGGTCACATCAAGTAACATATCAATTTCTTCTGGGTCTGCATCACCTGTTACCAAACGATCCATCACGCGCATCATCCAACCTGTGCCTTCGCGACAGGGTGTGCACTGACCACAGCTTTCGTGCTTATAGAACTTCGACAGACGCCAAATCGCTTTGATCACATCGGTGCTTTCGTCCATGACGATTACAGCCGCCGTACCCAACCCTGATCGTTGATCGCGCAACCAATCGAAATCCATGATCGCGTCGTTACATGTGGCCGCAGGCAACAGTGGAACAGACGATCCTCCCGGGATCACAGCCTTTAGGTTCTTCCAACCACCGCGAACACCGCCGCAATGCTTGTCCAACAAGTCTTTCAACGGGATCGACATCGCCTCTTCGACCACACATGGATTATTGACGTGGCCCGAGATTGCGAACAATTTCGTACCCGCATTATTCTCGCGACCGAAGCTTGAAAACCAATCAGATCCACGGCGCAAAATTGTCGGAACAACCGCAATCGATTCCACATTATTCACTGTCGTTGGGCACCCGTACAGGCCAGCGCCTGCAGGAAACGGTGGTTTCATGCGCGGCATGCCTTTTTTACCTTCAAGGCTTTCCAGCAAAGCAGTCTCTTCGCCGCAAATATACGCGCCAGCACCGTGTACCAAATAAAGCTCGAAATCATAGCCAGATTTCGCCGCGTTTTTGCCCAACAAACCCGCGTCATAAGCTTCGTCAATTGCTGCTTGCAGCGCTTCGCGTTCGCGGATGAATTCGCCGCGTATATAGATATAGCCAGCTTCCGCACTCATGGCGAAACCTGCGATCAAACAGCCTTCGATCAGCGTGTGCGGATCGTGGCGCATGATTTCACGGTCTTTACATGTACCAGGCTCAGACTCGTCGGCATTCACCACCAAATAGGACGGGCGACCGTCGCTTTCTTTGGGCATGAATGACCATTTCAAACCAGTAGGAAACCCTGCTCCACCACGACCGCGCAAGCCTGATTTCTTCATCTCGTCGATGATCCAGGCGGGGCCCTTTTTGATGAACTTAGATGTTCCAGACCAATGGCCGCGCTTTTTGGCGCCGCGCAAGGTGCGGTCGTGCATACCGTAAAGGTTGGTAAATATCCGATCTTTATCCGCGAGCATGTCTTACATCCTTATTGCTGACTTGGCGTCAAATTAGTTTTGACGCTTACGCCAGACTTGAAACAAAACGACCAACGCCCAGAAAAGCGCGGCCAGTGCGGCTAAATCGAACAGAAACGCATAACGCGTTGGCAGTCCGACCGTGCCTCCGATCCAAGATGCGCCCATCCACAACACCATAGTTACCAAAATAACAATTGATGCGATCCTTGCTTTTTGTCGCAAAGGATCAGGTGTGTCGGTCACATCAAGTCTCCGTCTTAGGTTTGGTAAGGCCCGAAGGCCTTACCGATTAGCAAACGCTTTCGCGCTTATTTCTTTGTGTTACGTTTGGCGAAATCGGTCATGCCACCTTTTGCAAGGATCTTGGCCTGTTTGACCCATTCGTCACGCGCGATACGTCCGTTAAAGCCTTCTAGCTTGCTGTCGATAAACTCGACATCCGCTTTCTTCCAATCCGCGATTTGGGCGAACTGGTACACACCAACAGCATTCACTGTTTTTTCCATCTTCGGTCCAACGCCTGAAATCAATTTCAGATCGTCAACCTTGGCAGGCGCTTTGGTATAAAGCTTTGGCTTACCCGGCGTGCGAGGTTTCGCCGCTGCTTTTGCTTTCGCAGGTGCTTTGGCCGCTGGTTTCGCAGCGGTCTTGGCTTTGGTCGCTGTCGTTTTAGCAGCCGTCTTAGCCTTGGTTGTCGTTGCCTTGGCAGCTGTTTTTGTTTTCGCCGCTGTCGACTTCGCCGCTGTTTTAGCAGTACTTGTCGCTGATTTGGCAGCAGTCTTAGCAGTACCTGTGGCAGTTTTGGCAGTAGTTTTAGCTGTCTTGGCCACCGTCTTGGCCGTACCTGCAGCCGTTTTGGCCGCTGTTTTAGCAGTGCCAGTCGCTGATTTAGCTGCGGTTTTAGCAGTTCCAGCAGCAGACTTAGCCGCAGTTTTAGCAGTTCCAGCAGTGGCCTTCGCAGTCTTGGTCGCAGTTGTCGCCGTGGCTTTTGCAGCACTTTTCGCAGTACTTGCAGTTGCCTTAGCAGCATCCGTTGCACCAGATGCAGCAGAACCAGCTGCACTTGCGGCACCAGAAGCAACATTACCAGCTGTGTCTGCAGCAGCAGATGCACCTGACTTAGCAGCACTTGCAGCCCCAGCAGCAACAGCGCCTACGCCAGCACCCGCAGCCAATGTTGCGCCGCCAATCCCAGTTCCTTCATCGCCAGCGCCACAAAAGATTTTGCGCAGAAGCCATGCCAGCAATAATGCCGTGATAATTCCAAGGATGATCGCGACGATCGTTCCAGTGCCCCATGATTTGTAAGCAAGGTTGCCCAAAATCAATCCGCCAGCCACACCCAACATGATGCATATGATCGAGCACACCTTGGCCCAACTTGATTTTACAGTCTCAGTCATTTCATTACTCCCCTAAAGTCGTTATCGTCAAAGATTATGCTGACGTTTTTGGTGCGGCTTTTTTCCGCGGTTTAAGTATCGGTACTTCGTCACCCAGAATGCGCTTTACCGTGTCGGCATATTCAAGCGCGCGTCCGGCTGATGCATTATGTGTGTGATCTCCACTGTTCATATCAGCCAAGCTGGTCAAACCAGACAAAGGCTCTGCTGCAAACCGTCCATTTTGCGGGCCAGGTGTGGGAACCTCGCCGCGCCCAAAGGCTTGCAGAATTTCGCGAAACGAGGTCTCGGTCAGATCCTCGTAAAAATCTTTGCCGATCTGTACCATCGGCGCGTTTGAACACGCCCCCAGACACTCGACCTCTTCCCAGCTGAAATTTCCGTCTTCGGAAATTGCATGCGGGGCTGATGCGATCATGTCTTTGCAGACACCGATCAAATCCTCTGCGCCACAGATCATGCAAGATGTCGTACCGCACACCTGAACATGAGCGATCTTGCCCACAGGTTGCAGTTGGAACATGAAATAGAATGTGGCAACTTCCAGCACTCGGATAAACGCCATGTCCAACATCTCGCCGACATATTCAATCGCAGGTTTCGACAACCAGCCTTCTTGTTCTTGCGCGCGCCACAACAGTGGGATCACCGCAGAGGCCTGACGCCCCTTTGGGTATTTCTTCATCTGCCCTTTTGCCCATTTCAGGTTGGCGGATGTGAACTTAAAGCTGTCAGGCTGTTCGGAATGTAAACGACGTAGTGACATTAGCGGTCAATCTCTCCAAAAACGACATCCATCGTACCGATGATGGCCGCGACATCAGCCAGCTGATGCCCTTTGCTTATGTGATCCATAGCTTGCAGATGCAAAAACCCAGGTGCACGAATTTTGGTTTTGTATGGTTTGTTCGATCCGTCGGACACCAGATAAACACCAAACTCGCCTTTGGGCGCTTCGACACAGGTGTAAATTTCGCCAGCAGGAACGTGGAACCCTTCGGTGTACAATTTGAAATGGTGGATCAAAGCCTCCATCGAGGTTTTCATGTCACCACGTGACGGCGGTGTCAGCTTGCCACGGGCAAGAATATCGCCAGTGGATTCGTCCAGCTTTCCGATACACTGTTGAATGATCTTCAGGCTTTCGCGCATTTCTTGCATGCGGCACAAATAACGGTCATAGCAATCGCCGTTTTTGCCGATCGGAATTTGAAAATCAAACTCTTCATAGCATTCATAGGGCTGCGAACGACGCAGATCCCAAGCCATGCCAGACCCGCGCACCATCACACCAGAGAAGCCCCAATCGAGCGCCTCTTGTTCTGTGATTATTGCAATATCCACATTGCGCTGTTTGAAAATACGGTTTTCAGTCAACAACCCATCAATGTCATCTAGGACGGCTGGAAATTCCAGCGACCACTGCATGATGTCGTCGATCAAGTCTTGTGGCATATCTTGGTGCACACCACCTGGTCGGAAATAAGCTGCGTGTAAACGTGCGCCAGATGCGCGCTCGTAGAACACCATCAGTTTTTCACGTTCTTCGAATCCCCACAATGGCGGGGTCAGTGCGCCCACATCCATCGCTTGGGTGGTCACGTTCAAAATGTGATTTAGAATACGGCCGATTTCACAGAACAACACACGGATCAAGGACGCGCGGCGCGGCACCTCTACACCCGTTAGTTTTTCAATGGCCAAGCACCAAGCATGTTCTTGGTTCATCGGGGCCACATAATCGAGACGATCAAAATACGGCAGGTTTTGCAGGTATGTCCTGCTTTCCATCAGCTTTTCAGTACCACGATGCAAAAGGCCGATATGCGGATCGCAGCGTTCTACAATCTCGCCATCCAATTCCAACACCAGACGCAGAACGCCGTGCGCCGCAGGGTGCTGCGGGCCAAAGTTGATATTGAAATTGCGAATACGCTGTTCGCCTGTTTGGGCGTCAGTGGTTCCATCGTCATACGTATTCACGCGAATATCACCGTCCATCATTTCGTCTCCGCTTTGTCATCACCGGGCAGGATGTATTCAGCACCTTCCCACGGGGACATGAAATCAAACTGGCGATACTCTTGCACCAAGCTTACTGGCTCATACACGACGCGTTTTTCAACTTCGTCATAACGCAATTCATTATACCCAGTGGTTGGGAAATCTTTGCGCAATGGGTATCCACGGAATCCATAGTCGGTCAGGATGCGGCGTAGATCGGGGTGACCCGAGAACATCAATCCATACATGTCGAACACTTCACGCTCGAACCAATTGGCTGATGGATGGATTTCTGTGATCGATGGAATGATCTGACCATCGGCCACTGGCGCCTTGATACGCACCCGCAGGTTCGTATACATGGACATCAGGTGATAGACGATTTCAAACCGTGTCGCACGCTCTGGATAATCAACAGCCGTGATATCCACCAACGTCGAAAATTTCATCGCTGTGTGGGTTTTCAAGAACCCAATCAGCTCTGGCATATGATCAGCTGTGGTGTGCAAGACCAATTCGCCCATCGCGGTCACTTCATGCGCAATACCAGCATCTGGCACTTTCGCGGCGATCAGTTCGCCCAGATCATTTAGTTCTGCTGACATCAAACTACCTTACGATTGTTCCGGTGCGGCGGATTTTGCGTTGCAACTGTAAGATACCGTATAACAGCGCTTCGGCTGTTGGCGGGCATCCTGGTACATACACATCCACAGGCACGATACGATCACAGCCGCGCACGACACTATAGCTATAGTGATAATAGCCACCGCCGTTTGCACATGACCCCATAGAGATCACGTAACGCGGTTCTGGCATTTGGTCGTAAACTTTGCGCAAGGCTGGTGCCATTTTATTGGTCAGCGTTCCCGCCACGATCATCAGATCAGACTGGCGCGGGGACGCGCGCGGCGCAGTGCCAAACCGTTCCATATCATAACGCGGCATCGCCGTGTGCATCATCTCAACCGCGCAACAGGCCAGACCAAAGGTCATCCAGTGCAATGACCCTGTGCGGGCCCAGTTGATAATATCATCGGTGGAGGTCAGTAAGAAACCCTTGTCCTGCAATTCAGCATTTAACATGCCAGTTGCGTGTTCAGGGTCTGCACCTGCGGCATTTGGTGAAGTAATTACTCCCATTCCAAAGCTCCTTTTTTCCACTCATATGCGAAACCGATTGTCAGCACACCCAAGAAGACCATCATCGACCAGAAGCCTA
>CALDZS010000151.1 GCA_937944065.1 uncultured Amylibacter sp.
CGTTTACCCGACAACTGGGCGACACATAAAACCGTTCAACGAATGCTAAACACCAAGGCCGAGATGATTAAATCGGGTGCCGGAATTGACTGGGCCACAGCCGAGGCGTTGGCCTTTGGGTCTTTGATTGTCGAAGGGTTCCCAGTGCGACTGTCAGGCCAAGATTGTACACGCGGCACGTTCAGCCATCGCCATTCAGGCATTTTGGATCAAAACACAGGTGAAAAATTCTATCCACTGAACAACATTCGCCCAGATCAAGCGGGCCATTATGAAGTCATCGACAGTATGCTGTCGGAATATGCAGTTCTTGGCTATGAATATGGATATACTCTGGCAGAGCCCAACGCGCTGACCCTTTGGGAAGCTCAGTTTGGCGATTTCGCCAATGGTGCACAGATTATGTTCGACCAATTCATCAGTTCTGGTGAAAGCAAATGGTTGCGTATGTCTGGTTTGGTGATGCTTTTGCCCCATGGGTTTGAAGGTCAAGGGCCAGAGCACAGTTCCGCGCGCCCAGAACGGTTCCTGCAAATGTGTGCAGAGGATAACTGGGTCGTGGCCAATTGCACCACGCCTGCAAACTATTTCCACATCTTGCGTCGTCAAATGCATCGCAAATATCGCAAGCCATTGGTGTTAATGACGCCGAAATCTCTGCTTCGCCATAAAATGGCCGTTAGCCGCGCTGACGAATTTACGGGTGATAGCAGTTTCCACCGCATCTTGTGGGATGACGCGGAATTGGGCAACTCGGACACTGTCCTTAAGCCACCAAGCAAGATCAAACGAGTGGTTGTCTGTTCTGGTAAGGTCTATTTTGACCTGCTGGAAGAACGCGACGCGCGCGGCATTGACGACATTTATCTCATGCGTCTCGAACAGCTTTATCCTTATGCCAAGGACACGATGCGTCAAGAATTTAAGCGTTTCAAAAATGCTGAATTTGTGTGGTGTCAGGAAGAGCCGAAAAACCAAGGTGCGTGGCTTTATATCACACAACATATCGAAGATGCGTTGATCGCGGTTGGCGGCAAATACCCCCGTCCTAAATATGCAGGTCGTGCGCCCGCCTCGGCGCCTGCCACAGGCCAAGCAAGTAAACATAAAAGAGAACAAGCAGCCCTCGTGAATGATGCGCTGACCCTAGGAGAGAAATAATGACCGATGTCCGCGTCCCTACACTGGGTGAAAGTGTTACAGAAGCGACCGTAGCAACTTGGTTCAAAAAACCGGGTGACACTGTTGCCGTTGACGAAATGCTGTGTGAATTGGAAACCGACAAGGTGACAGTCGAAGTGGCCGCACCCGCAGCTGGCACAATATCCGAAATTGTCGCCCCTGAAGGCACGACCGTAGGTGTAGATGCCCTGCTTGCGTCTATCACCGCCGGCAAAGCAGCACCAGCGCCAGCCGCCGCAAAACCAACCGCGCCCAAAAGCACCGCACCCAAAGCGGCGGCCACCGATAGCGCGGTCGACATCATGGTCCCGACCTTAGGCGAAAGCGTGACCGAAGCAACGGTCGCAGGTTTAGCCAAGAAAGTCGGCGACGCAGTGTCCCAAGACGAAGTGATTATGGAATTGGAAACGGACAAAGTCACGGTCGAGGTAACCGCACCAGCGGCGGGAACACTCTCAGCCCTGTCAGTCAAAAACGGCGACACCGTCGCGGCTGGCGGTACCTTGGGTGCCATCAGCGGTGATGGGGCATCAAGCAGTACTGCGGCGGCAGCACCAGCCGCCAGCAAGGTCGACGCATCCGCATCTACGACCAAGAACGCGCCTTCTGCGGAAAAACTTGCCGCAGACAGCGGCGTTGCTATCGATGCGGTCAAAGGCTCAGGGCGTGATGGCCGCGTTATGAAACACGATGTAATGGCCGCCGTGGCAGCCCCTGCAACCGTGTCTGCCCCCGCTGCACCGCGTTCTGCAGCAGACGCTGACCGCGAAGAACGGGTCAAAATGACCCGTTTGCGCCAAACTATCGCGCGTCGTTTGAAGGAAAGCCAGAACACGGCCGCGATGCTGACCACCTATAACGAGGTGGATATGTCAGCGGTCATGGCACTGCGCACGGAATACAAAGACCTGTTTATGAAAAAGCACGGTGTGAAGTTGGGCTTCATGTCATTCTTTACCAAAGCCTGCTGTCACGCGCTGAAAGAAATTCCGGAGGTGAACGCAGAAATCGACGGCGATCACGTGGTCTATAAGAACTACGTAAATATGGGTATCGCCGCCGGTACGCCAACTGGACTGGTTGTACCCGTGATCCGAGACGCGGATCAGATGGGCTTTGCCGAAATTGAAAAAGCGATTGCCGAGAAAGGCGCACGAGCGCGCGACGGCAAACTGTCTATGGCTGAAATGCAGGGCGGATCATTCACCATCTCGAACGGTGGTGTATACGGATCACTGATGTCATCACCCATCCTGAACCCACCGCAATCGGGTATCTTGGGTATGCACACAATCCAAAAGCGCGCCATGGTTGTGAACGACGAAATCGTCATCCGTCCGATGATGTATCTGGCCCTGTCCTATGATCACCGCATCGTAGACGGCAAGGGTGCTGTGACCTTCTTGGTGCGCGTCAAAGAAGCGTTAGAGGATCCACGTCGACTGTTAATGGATTTGTAATTCTCATTTCGGGCTGGCCATTATTTGGCCAGCTCTTTCTAAGGCAAGCTTGCTGAAAGGACTGCGATTATGACCCACGAACTCACGGCCCTCGCCCTCGTGGCGTTGATCCAATTCGTTCAATACGGGTTCTTTGATGTTGCAGCAAACCTAGAGCTTGGCACGAAAAAAACCCTATCGTCGCGTGATCCTGAAATGGTTGGTGGGCGGCTAGAGGAACAATTAACCGCTAAAACGGGTCGCCTGCTACGCACGTTGAACAACAATTTTGAAGCATTGATCATGTTCACGATTGTGGTTGTCATCATAACGCTATCCGATCAATCGACTATGTTCACTCGCGCTTGTGCATGGATATTCGTCGCATCACGCTTGGCCTATGGTCCAGCCTATTATTTTGATTTTGTACCATGGCGTTCGATCATTTGGTTCACAGGTTTTGCCGCCAATGTTTTCATGCTGCTTGCGGTGTTTGTATGATGCCCAGCCCAATCCGTTATTTGCCCATCTCACGAAAGGTTAACACTCATGTCTGACTATGACGTCATTATAATTGGCAGCGGCCCTGGCGGCTATGTCTGCGCAATCCGTTGTGCCCAACTGGGCCTAAAAACTGCATGCGTTGAAGGACGTGAAACGCTGGGTGGTACCTGCCTGAACATCGGCTGTATCCCGTCCAAAGCGTTGTTACATGCCAGCCATTCTTATCATGAGGCGACGCATAACTTTACCAAGATGGGCATAAATGCAGGCGCGCCTAAGATCGATTTCAAACAGATGCAAGCGTACAAAGACGATGTAATTGGGCAAAACACCAAAGGCATCGAGTTTCTTTTCAAGAAGAATAAAGTCGATTGGATCAAGGGTTGGGGTTCAATCACCGGCGCGGGCGAAGTGACCGTGGATGGAACTGTGCATAAAGCCAAGAACATCGTAATCGCATCTGGATCAGAACCTTCTGCGCTAAAGGGTGTAGAGGTGGACGAAAAGACCATCGTAACGTCGACCGGCGCCTTGGCGTTGGGCAAAATTCCGAAATCGATGATCGTAATTGGCGCGGGTGTTATTGGACTGGAAATGGGCAGCGTTTACGCCCGTCTGGGTACCGAGGTGACCGTCGTCGAATATTTGGATCACGTCACCCCTGGTGCCGACAAAGAAGTTGGCAAAGCCTTTCAAAGGTTGCTTAAAAAACAGGGTCTTAAATTTATCATGGGTGCAGCCGTTCAATCCGCCAAGAAGGTGAAAACCAAGGCGGAATTGGTTTACAAGAAGGGCGACAAAGAAGAGACATTAAGCGCGGATGTGGTGTTGGTTGCCACCGGTCGGAAACCCTTCATGGATGGGCTGGGCTTTGATGCCATGGGCGGTGCGTTGACAGATCGTGGCCAGATCAACGTGGACGCAAACTGGCGCACCAATGTCGACGGGATATTTGCAATAGGCGATGTCATCGCGGGTCCGATGCTGGCCCACAAAGCAGAGGATGAGGGCATGGCGGTGGCAGAGGTTATCGCAGGCAAGCATGGTCATGTGAATTACGGCGTGATCCCTGGTGTGATCTATACCTCGCCAGAAGTTGCAAGCGTTGGCGCCACCGAAGAACAACTGAAAGAACAAGGCGTGGACTATAAGGTTGGCAAGTTCAGCTTTATGGGGAATGGTCGTGCCAAGGCCGTGTTTATGGGCGATGGATTTGTAAAACTGTTGGCAGACGCCAGAACTGACCAAATTCTTGGTTGCCATCTGATTGGCCCTGCAGCGGGAGATCTGATCCACGAGATTTGTGTAGCGATGGAATTTGGCGCGTCAGCACAGGATGTGGCAATGACCTGTCACGCGCATCCAACGTTCTCAGAAGCCGTGAGAGAGGCCGCATTAGCGTGTGGCGACGGCGCAATTCACGCCTAAAGCTGATCCGCACTTAAACGAAAGTGCCCAGTGATTTCAAAGCTAAAGAGGATATTCTCCTCTTTAGCGCCAGCACCTATATTATGAATTATCAGAGGGACCCCGTCACTTTGCCGGTTTTCGGACACGATGCCGATGTGGGTCAAGTTTCCAGGTAGGCGCCACGAGACGATATCGCCCGCTTGGTAATCAAGAGGATTTTTCGTGGCACCGACATCTGCACCCAGACGTTCAAAATATCGACGTAGGTTTGGGACGCGACGATGATCGATGTTTTTGTCTGGACGCATCAAACCCCAATTCTGCGGATAAGATGCAAAGTTCGATTTCATATCGTCATGCAATAACGATTGCAGATCTAGACCATGGGCATCGCGCAATGCACGAATAACCACATCTGAACACACCCCAGTTGTCCGATCAATGTCGCCATTGGGATAGCTAAGCGATTGATATGATGGATCATATGACACGGTCAGCCCGATTTGTGTCACAGCCGAGTTTACAATCGCGCTGGCATATTCTGTTGGTTCGGCCTTCGCCTCAACAACACCAATCAGGATCGAACCAACACAACATAGTTGTTTAAAACTTTGCATAATTCACCCATCGAAATGAACGGTCACCCTAGTTAGCGGAATTGGCGTGTGCAATGTAGCCCTGTTTGAGCCGGCAAAAAAACGCCCACTGCAGACTATGTTTAGTCTGACAGTGGGCAAAGTAGCTTTCGACGTCTACTCAACTATCAGCCCAAGGGGAACCAGGCTGATATTACATATTTAGTGCTCTAAAAAATTCGTCAACGTTGATCACTCGTTTGTGAGCATCCGCAACCCTTGCGTGACATCTGCGCGGATGGCCAAACGCAAACTCGGCTCGTCGCCTGCCTTCATCGCGGCAATGGCCAACTTGTGATTGTTGGTCGCCTCGCGTCGTTGCAAACGGGCGTACAGCGATTGCATGGTCGGACCAAGTTGCAGCCAAACGGTTTCAACCATCGCTAACATCGCTGGCGCCTGTGCGCGCAGATATAATGCGCGGTGAAAGGCAAGGTTTGTCCGAATATATTCGATTGAATCACCTTTAATGATCGCCTGATCTATCAACGTGTTCATCTTGTCCAAACGCTCGATCAAATTCAGATGAACACGCGGTAACGCGCGGCTTGCTAATTCAGGCTCCAACAGCGCGCGGATAGAGGCCAATTCTTCGATGCGTTCATTGCTGAGCTTTGGCGTGGTCACCCGCCCCGTTTGAGATAGCAACAATGCGCCCTCAGCACTCAACCTGCGTACAACTTCGCGCGCTGGTGTCATCGAGACACCATATTCCTGTGCAATACCGCGAATGGTCAGCGGTTGCGAAGGCCGAATTTCACCGTGCATAATTGCCGATCGCAACGCGCGATAGACCTGTTCATGGGCAGGAAGATTGCTGTCTGTGCGGGTGTGTGTATCAGGCATAGACGTATGTGATCACAAAATAACGGCGCGTCAACAATTATCGATCTGTGATCAACAACTCTCGTGGATAGTCAGTCAAGTATTCGGACCCAGTATCTGTCACCACAATACTGTCACCGATCCGCCCCGCTGTTTTGCCGTCAATCGAAATTCCACCGTCGACCGCGAAGGTCATGCCAGACTTCAAAACGGTCATATCGCCCGCTTTCAGCTCTGGTGCCTCGAGATAAGCCATGCCAATCGAACGGCCAGTTCGATATCCTGTCGCATAACCCCGCGCCGCGTAAACCGCGTTTGCCGCGGCAGCCACCTCTTGCGCTATTACACCTGGTTTGATCACAGCGATGGCCACCTGTTGCGCCTCTATCGCAGCCAACTGAACATCTGCAGCGGCGTCTTCGATGGCCCCAATGTGAAACATTCGGTCAAAGCCCAATTTGTACTGTTTAAACTGAGCCATATTGCAGAAACAAAAATAAACGGGATCGAATTTTTCGTACGGTTTAATACTGGCCCGTCGATGCACCATCGATGTATCTGATCCACTTTGTAGAATTTGTAAATTGTGGATCATCGGCGAGACGAATTGATCCCACCCCTGTCCTGTCAAAAATGTCGCCGCCTTGCGGGAACCTGCATCAATGACCGCAAGCGCGCTTTCATATTCGGGCACGCCTTCGGCCAACGACTCATGCGCGGCCTGCATCATCGCCCCCGCAATCGCGCCCGCCTCGCGCATAATATCTATTTCAAAGGGTGATTTGATCATTCGCATGTCGCCCAAGACAGGCGAAATATCAGCCAGTGTGCACGCTGGATACATCTCGTCGAGCATGTTGCGAACAATCGCAGGGATATGCCCACGTTCGATCCACAATGTGTTTGGGGATTGCCCGACAGCCTCAGCCAGAACCGTTGCCCATCCCCTATTTCCAAAATCTTCCCAAGGGCGCAGATCTTCGACCCATGTCATCGCACCAACCATCTCGGATTCCATCAAGGGCGTGATAACAATTGGGGGATTTACAGCATCAACGACCAACATCGTTGGGCGCCCAAATTCAATGCCAAGATATCCCCAGAAGCCAGCCAGATATGCGATCGAACTTTCGTCCGTAAACACAGCTTTCGAAATATTCTGGGCTTGCATCGTCGACTGTAGCGTTAGCAAGCGTTGCTTGGCATGGTCCAGCATATATGAACTCCGTTCAGTTAGAGTTTGTAAGAGTGTAACAGCGTCCCGTTTCGTTTCAACCAAAGTTTATGTTGCTTGTAGTCTGGATAAACCTGCTCAACCAATTTCCAATAGGCCGCCGAATGGTTCATCTCTACGAGATGACACGCTTCATGAGCGGCGACATAGACCTGAACTTGTCGCGGGGCCATGACCAATCGCCAAGAATACATCAGCTTGCCATCGGTAGAGCAGCTTCCCCAGCGTGATTTGGTATCGCGAATAGACACCGAATTGATCTTACGATCCAGGATTTCAGCATAATGCTCGGATGCATGCACCAGCCGTTCACGCGCAATAGCTTTGAAATACCCTTTCAACTTGCCTGCCAGTTGGTCATCACGCCCCGGTACATGAAGTTGGCCATCCTCGTATCGCACCGAACGCCCTGCCCCATGTACGATTTCACGCTTTTCACCATCGAACATGACCCTACCGCCAAATTCAGGCACAATCGTAGGCACGCGTTTTGATAAATGCTTGCGCAACCAACCCTCGTGATCGATGGCAAAGGCGGTTGCCTCGCGCATATTTGCCCGCTTGGGCAACGTCATGCTGACTTTGCCGTCTTTGTTTGAAATCCGCAAGGAATAGCGTTTCGCCCGCGCGTTATGGCGCAGATGAACAGCGATTGGCGGTTCGCCTATATGCAAGATATCGGTCATTGGGCACAGTTTATCTGGCTGACAGCGAAGTGCAATCACACGAATTACCCCGTTTGTTCGAATATCGCGTAAATCAGCGACGGAACCCTTTGACAAGCTTGCAATCATGTGGCAATTGCCAGTTTCGAAATTCCCTTTTTTTAGGATCAGTCGAAATGGCCAAAGAAGAATGGGGCGTAAAGCGCGTTTGCCCCGAAACTGGAAAACGCTTTTATGATCTGGGCAAAGACCCAATCGTAAGCCCGTATACTGGCGAAGAATATCCTGTGTCGCAATTTGCTTACGATAAAAGCAAAACAAGCATGACAGACAAAGCTGACAAAGCGTCTGTTAAAGCTGCGACCGAAGATGACTTGGCCGACGAAGCAGATGTGTTGGAAGAAGATGACACAGAAGTAGATTTGGGTGATGACGTTCTTGACGATGATGATGATGACGAGACAGTGTCAATCGAAGAGATCAAAGATGTCGCAACAGGCGACGACGAATAGCATTGAATTTGCGCTTGCATAGGCTGGCGCAAATTTCTAAATAATCCCTTGTGCAAACTATCGCACAAATCGGGGCCTTAGCTCAGCTGGGAGAGCGCTTCGCTGGCAGCGAAGAGGTCAGGAGTTCGATCCTCCTAGGCTCCACCAATTTTTCGATATTCTTCCTAGGTTTTATAATTAATTGTGAGGCATTCCTTTGCCCGCAAGTAAGGGTTTGATGGATCGCGAGAAGGTCACGCGTCGCCAGGTTGTCACTTGAATTTAGAAGAAGGACTTTTTTGCTGAAATTTTCTTCTGGCGCCTTTCAGGCATTCATTGTTAATTTTCCGTTGTGTTGAACCTAACACAATGCAGACGACCGGTGTTCGTGTGGCTCTCGGCGTTACCAGATTGGTGCAAAGCGGATATATTGATCTAAAGAAATTATTGCGCCTAGAAATGTTGAACAACTTGGCAACACCTATTGCTCTGCGTTTAATTCAGTTTTTAACCCGCTTTCACAAAGTCACCGGACGCACTAGACATCCTTAACTTCGTTATTCTGGAAAAATCATGGCGCAAAAATCTACCATTTATAAAGTTGAACTTTCTGTTTCGGATATGGACCGTCACTATTATGATATCCACAAATTGACCGTTGCCAAACATCCATCGGAAACGGATGAACGATTAATGGTGCGCATTCTTGCCTTTGCACTGAATGCCCATGAGCAATTGGAGCTGACCAAGGGCCTGTCAACAGATGACGAACCGGACATTTGGCAAAAAAACCTAAGTGGCGAGTTAGAGTTGTGGCTAGCATTGGGACTTCCAAGTGAGAAGATTGTTCGTCAGTCCTGTGGCAAAGCAAATGAAGTGATTATTTATAGTTACGGCGGCAGGACAGCCGAGATGTGGTGGGAGAAGATCAAGAACACCACCACCAGGTTTGATAATCTTCAAGTTATAAACTTTTCAGAGACGGACACCACTGAACTGGGGACATTGGCCAGTCGCTCGATGAAGGTGCAGGTCAATATTCAGGACGGAGAAGTCATGGTCGGCGTTGATGATAGCATCGTTTACGTTACCCCAGTCAAATGGAAGAATACTGATCATTGATTGTCAACCTGTTCGCGGTGGCAAACGCTCTGTATAGCCCCGAAACAAGATCTTATGGCATGAAATTCGTGACGAAACTGTAAACAGGCACTTTCATCAATGGTTGGTCGTTGCGGCGGTGCCTTCCTATCGTGGACCTTCGTACATTGAGGAGCCTTGCCAGAGATCAATCACCTGTCTTTGTCGGGGCGCGAACCCGACTTGATGGGGTTGGCGTCATGATGGCAAATCCAGTCTTCATTTTAGTGCCTCTGGTAATCAAGGTCAGCCGCGCCAGATGCGAGGCACAAGTGCAGTGCCTTTTTGCAAAAAACCTAAACGCGTAACCCAGCTTTCCATCCTCTATTGCCCGAGCTGGCCTTGTATG
>CALDZS010000152.1 GCA_937944065.1 uncultured Amylibacter sp.
AAAACCAGCACGTGGACGTCAAAACCTGGAAATCATTACAAACACCCAAACGGAAAAAGTATTGATCGATGAGGGCCGCGCTACAGGTATAAGGGCTATCCAGAAGGGTAAACCTATCGAAATTAAAGCGCGCAAAGAAGTCATCTTGTCCGCAGGAGCAATCGGGTCAACACAAATTCTGATGCTATCAGGCGTGGGTGATCCCGCAGAGTTAAAACCGCACGGAATAGACGTACTGACAGAACTAAAGGGCGTTGGGAAAAATTTACAAGACCATCTGCAGGCGCGACCGATTTTCAAAACAGACCTCAGTACCATTAACGTCGAAACTAACAACCTGTTCAAACAGGGGATGATCGCGATGCAATACGCGCTGACCCAAAAGGGGCCCATGACGATGGCCGCCAGTTTGGGCACTGCGTTCCTGAAAACCGACCCACGGTTGGAAACACCCGACATTCAGTTTCACATTCAACCTTTCAGCGCGAACAACGCCGTAGAGGGGCCACATCCGTTTTCTGCGTTTACGGCATCTGTTTTGCAAATGCGGCCTGAAAGTGCCGGGCATTTGAGCCTTGTATCCAGCAATCCGCTGGATCACCCGCACATTCACCCAAACTATTTGGCGACAGAGTTGGATCAGAAAACTATCGTCAAAGGCATTCAGATTGCGCGAAAAATTGCACAACAGGAGCCATTGAAAGCACATATTACCGAAGAATACGCGCCGGGCCATGAGGTGGCACTGGATGACGAAGCTGGAACATTGGATTGGGCACGAAATACGTCTGTTACGATCTATCACCCCACAGGCACGTGCAAAATGGGCAACGATCCAATGGCAGTCGTTGACGCACGGTTGCGGGTGCACGGAATTGCTGGTTTGCGGGTTGCCGATTGTTCAATCATGCCCGTCATAACCAGCGGAAACACAAATGCACCTGCCATCATGATTGGCGAAAAGGTGTCGACGATGATCTTAGAGGATGCAATTTAGATGTTAGAAACAATACTCGGCTTTGGCCAAATCATAATCGCGGATCTGATCTTGTCGGGTGACAACGCACTGGTAATTGGTATGGCCGCGGCTGGCTTGGCGCCAGAGTTGCGCAAAAAAGCGATCCTGTATGGGATGGTAATTGCTGCCGTTTTGCGGATTGTATTCGCAGTGATAGCAACCACATTGTTGGGCGTGAAAGGCCTGCTGTTCGTTGGGTCAATTTTACTGTTCTGGGTCTGCTGGACTTTGTTCAAAGAGATCAGAGCGCATGAATATGATCAAGCAGAGCACGCTTTAGAAGATGCCGAGAATCCAGAAATGGGATACACGGGGCCGCCACGTAAGACGATGTTTGCTGCGCTGCTGTCCATTACTGTTGCCGATATTACAATGTCTTTGGACAACGTTCTTGCCGTCGCGGCCATTGCTAAAGGTGACACCCAGATGCTGGTATTCGGGCTCGGACTTGCTATTGTTTTAATGGCGTTCGCTGCAACCATGATAATGAAGCTGCTTGCTACTTATCCTTGGATATCGTGGATTGGGTTGATCGTGCTACTCTATGTAGCAGGTGAGATGATGTATCGCGGCATATTCGATGCCACAACTGGTATTGGTCCTATGATGGGTTGGACTGAAGGGTACGACCTTAGCAAAGGGCATTAAAAAGAATTAGGGTGTTTTGGACGTTCCAAGATACTCAAATAAAGCCCCCGCTTTATGTCTTCGCAGCGGGGGACGACAAGACAAAGAAGGCAACATGTAAGGGAGGAAAACTTATGTTTAACCTTAAAAAAGCGACAACCGCTGCAGCCGCTACGGCGCTCGGTTTGTCTTTGGTAGCATCTGCTGCCATGGCGGAAACGGTCATTCGTGTCCAATCCGTGATCTCTGCGAAAGCAGACGAAGTCGTAATGTTGAAAGATTTCGCACAAGACGTGTCTGATCTGACTAACGGCGAAGTTAAAATCGAAGTTCTAGCAGCAGGTTCTGTTGTTGGCGTTAAAGAAACATTGGACGCGGTCGACAGTGGCCTTGTTGAAGGTGGCTTTGCTTGGACACACTATTGGTCAGGTAAACACCCGGCAGCAATGCTGTTTGGTTCACCAGTTGCTGGTGCTGGTGTTGGTATCGACAACATCGCATTCTTGTCTTGGTTCCAATTCGGTGGTGGTAAAGAACTTTACGACCAACTTTGGGATGAAATGGGCATGAACGTAAAAGGCTTCATGCTTCAGCCAGTTGGCCCAGAAGCATTGGGTTGGTTCAAAGAGCCTATCAATTCTATGGATGACTTCCGTAAGTACCGCTTCCGCACACCTCCAGGAATTCCTGGTCAAACATACAAAGACATTGGCGTTGCCTCTGTTGCTATGGGTGGTGGTGACATTCTTCCAGCGCTTGAAAAAGGTACAATCGATGCGGCTGAATGGTGCTGCCCGAAGCCTGACTCTGTGTTTGGTTTCCAAAAAGTTCTTAAGCACTACTATCTGCAAGGCCTACACCAGGTTGTTGTGAACGCCGACTTGTACATTAACGGCGACGTTTACAATGGTTTGACTGACCTTCAGAAAAAAGCGATCGAAGTTGCTGCAAATGCGTCTTTGTCTAAATCAATGTCTTACCGCATCTACGAAAACGGTAAAGCACTGAAAGATCTGACAGAGAACCACGGTGTTATCTTGCATGATACACCAGCAGACTATTTCCCAGCATACATGAATGCTGCGAACGCTGCTTTGGAAAAGAATGCTGCAGAGAATGCATTCTTCGCAGAAGTTTGGCAGTCACAAAAAGATTTCGCGAAAATCGCGGTACCTTTCTGGGCTGGTTCACAAGCGTCAAACGCTGCTTTGGGTAAAGCATTTGCTGACCAAGTTGCCGCAGGCACAGTTAAGTAATAAAAAACGGGCAGGGGCGCTGGTCCCTGCCTACCTCACTGTCCACAAGCGCCCATTGGGGCGTTTTTGAACATTGAGAGGGAGAACACTCACATGGCCGAAGAAGTCATTCCGGGCGAACTGGAAATTTCAGACGAGCTGATCGCAGAACGTCGCGCCGAACAACCTGGCGAAACCCCAGAGGATATGACCCCTTGGCAGCGCCCGATTACTGCGTGGATTGATATCATCAACATGTGGGCCGGACGGATCATTTGTTTGATTTTAGTTCCCTTGATCTTTGCCATGGTTTTTGAGGTGGTTTCGCGCAAGATGTTTGCAATTCTTGCGGCCAACGATATGGCTGATACGGCGCGTGCGTGGGGACTTGGTCCGACATTGTGGGCCTATGATATCAGCCGCATGGCTGGTGGGATCATGTTCATGGGGGCGGCAGGTTACGCCTTGATGCGTGGCGTACATATTCGTGCCGACTTCATCTATCGCAACTGGACGCCGAAAACACAGGCGACCGTCGATGCAGCGCTGTATTTGGCGTTTTATTTTCCAGCTATGCTGTTCTTTTTCTGGTCGTCATATGAATACGGCCTAAAGGCGTTTGGCAAAGACATCTTTAACATGTCGGGTTGGGAACGTGCTAGTGACAGTACATGGGCACCATTTGTAGGGCCTGCGCGTGCGTTCATGCCCATTGGTGCTTTCTTGTTGTTATTGCAAGGTTTCCCAGAACTGTTCCGAGCGTTCCATCAGATGGGTAAAGAGCGCGAACGTAAGTTTGTACGTATTTTGCCGATCTATTTCATAGCATTAGCAGCGATCTTTTGGACGGTCTTTTATCCAAACGCATCGCCAATTGATGATTGGTGGGCGAATTCGGTTGGTGCCACGGGCATGTTTGATTTCTCTAAACCTACGATTGGTCTATTCATGTTGGCCGCGATGTTGTTCGCGATCTTCGTGGGTTTCCCGATTTCGTTTACATTGATCTTTCTGGCGTTTGTCTTTGGCACATGGGGATCAGGCAGCAAGCTGTCCTTCTTCCTAATGACATTGCAAACCAACTCTGTGATGTTGGATGATCAATTGGTGGCGGTTCCATTGTTTACCTTCATGGGTATCATGATGGAAAAGGCGGGATTGATGGAACGTTTGTTCCGCGCCGTTCAGTTGATGATGAGCCGCACACGCGGTTCGCTCTATGTGGCGGTTTTGTTCGTGTCGACTATTTTTGCAGCTGCGACGGGTATTGTGGGTGCGTCAGTCACAATCCTTGGAATTATGGCTGGTCGAACCATGATTAAATCGGGTTATGACGTACGCCTTGCCGCGGGCACGATCACAGCTGGAGGGACACTGGGCATTCTGATCCCACCATCGATTATGTTGATCGTGATGGGGCCAGTGCTAGAAGTTCCTGTAACTGACCTGTTCCGCGCCGCGATTTTGCCTGGCATTATGCTGGCCTCGCTTTACTTGCTTTATTCACTTGGTCGCTGTTGGCTAAACCCAAATTTGGGACCAATCCTGCCTTTGGATGAGCAGCCAGAGACATCTCCATATTACTTCGCCGAAGTATGTGCGGTTATGTTCGGTTTGGTGGCTTTGGTTTGGCTATGCACATGGGGGGCGACAGGAAAGTTGGCCTTCTTCCCATTCGCGGGTTTGTTTATTGTTTTGGGTTGGGTTGGCGTGATGTTTGGCATCTATAGCTGGACACGCAAAATACGCCCAGGCGGTTTCTACTTCTCTGACCTTTGGTACGAGTTTTTTATGGGGCTGGTTCCGCCAACAGTACTGATCGCCTTCGCGCTCGGTTCAATCTTGGCAGGGTGGGCAACCCCAGCAGAGGCGGCGGCGTGCGGCGCATTCGGTTCGATGTTGCTTTCTGCCGCATACCGCAAGTTCACTTGGGTTGGGTTTTATGATGCGTTGATCAAAACGCTTGAACTGTCTGTGTTGATCATGTTCCTTGTCGCGGCATCTAACTTCTTTGGGGCGGTGTTCAGTAACCTCGGCACACCCAAGATGCTGACAGAGCTGTTATTGTCGATGGATATGTCGCCAGTGATGATGCTGATCTTGATCATGGCACTGATCTTCTTGCTCGGGTGGCCGCTTGAATGGGTTCCTATCGTCCTGATAATCATTCCGATCTTGGTCCCGACAATTGCCTCACTTGGGCCGGGGCTTGGATTTGAAGACGAGACACAGTTGATGATTTGGTTTGCCATTCTTGTCGCGGTGAACCTTCAGACGGCTTGGTTATCACCCCCTGTGGCGTTATCCGCTTACTTCTTGAAAGGAGTGGTTCCGCAGTGGGATCTGAAAGACATATACTTGGGGATGATGCAATTTATGTGTATCCAATTGCTGGGCTTGTTCTTGATCTTTGTATTCCCTCAGATCGTATTATGGTTACCGAATTACGCCATGGGCAACTAAGTTCCAATGAAGCTGAATTTTCAAAGGCCCTTCGGGGCCTTTGTTGTTTTTGGTCTGCATTAAATTCATACGCTACTAAAGGATTGCGTTCCCGTTTAAGACCATTATTGTAATGCAATGTTTAGATTTAAAGGGAGAGACCTATGAACACTTTTTTGAAAGCTGCCTGCGTTGCAGCTGTGGCCTTGGTACCATCGGTTGCATCTGCAGCCTGTGACGAAGGCGAAGTTGTAATCAAATTCAGCCACGTTACGAATACAGATAAGCATCCAAAGGGAATTGCTGCCACTTTGCTAGAAAAGCGTGTCAACGAAGAGATGAATGGCAAAGCTTGTATGGAAGTATTTCCAAACTCAACTTTATACAATGATAACAAAGTTTTAGAAGCAATGTTGCAGGGCGATGTCCATCTGGCCGCCCCCTCACTGTCAAAGTTTGAAAAATTCACCAAACAGTTCCGCATTTTTGATTTGCCGTTTATGTTTAAAAACATCGACGCTGTAGAGGCTTTCCAAGCATCTGAAGCAGGTCAAGCAATGTTGGACTCGATGCAAAATCGCGGCCTTCAAGGTCTTGCTTACTGGCACAATGGCATGAAGCAAATGTCTGCGAACGTACCTTTGGTCGCACCAACAGACGCAAACGGTTTGAAGTTCCGTGTTCAATCTTCTGATGTGCTGGTTGCACAAATGGAAGCCATTGGTGGTAGCCCACAAAAAATGGCCTTTTCTGAGGTTTATGGTGGGTTGCAGCAAGGTGTTGTTGATGGACAAGAAAACACCTGGTCAAATATTTTTGGCAAGAAGTTCTTTGAAGTCCAAGATGGTAC
>CALDZS010000153.1 GCA_937944065.1 uncultured Amylibacter sp.
ATATATGGACCAGGCACTGTTCGTGAAAGCAGCCATTTACGCATGTGCAGCGAACGGCAGCTTTGTCCCCCACAGCAGACTTACGGAGCTGAGTTTTTCGTTAAATGCACCCAATCCTGTCGCACGTTGTTTTGCAAAATACTTTCGGGCGTGAGCATTCGCCTAGCGAATGCTCACAGATCCAATTCCTCAACAAACCTAGCATTCTCTTGGATATACTGGAACCGAAGCTCGGGCTTTTTACCCATCAGCTGATCAACCAGCTTATCCGTCTCGCCTGCCTCATCTTCATCTATCGTAATGCGAATAAGTTGGCGGGTGTCGGATTTCATTGTGGTCTCTTTCAAATCCTTCGCGTCCATTTCGCCCAGACCCTTAAACCGTGACACTTCAATCTTGCCACGACCGCCCAAGCCCTTTTCCATCGCCGCTTCTTTTTCGGCATCGTCCATGCAGTACACACGGCGGGATCCTTGGGTCAGGCGGAACAATGGAGGGCACGCCATATACAGGTGACCTTGGTCGATCAATGGGCGCATTTGAGTGAAAAAGAATGTCATCAGCAAGGATGCAATGTGGGCGCCGTCGACATCCGCATCAGTCATGATGATAATTTTCTCGTACCGCAAATCTTCGACGTTGAATTTGGTGCCCATGCCAACGCCCAAGGCCTGACACAGATCATTAATCTCGTTATTGGTGCCGATCTTGCTGGACGCAGCACCCAAAACATTCAGGATTTTACCGCGCAGCGGTAGCAGAGCTTGGGTCTTGCGATCGCGTGCCATTTTGGCCGATCCACCCGCACTGTCGCCCTCGACGATAAACAATTCTGTACCTTCGCGGGCATTGTTTGAACAGTCGGTCAATTTGCCCGGAAGGCGCAGTTTCTTGGTCGCTGATTTGCGCGCAGTCTCTTTTTCCTGACGACGGCGCAGCCGCTCTTCGGCCTTAAGCACCATGTAATCAAGGATCGCACCAGCGGATTTATTGTTGGATGCTAGCCAATTGTCGAAATGGTCACGGACAGAGCTTTCGATCCATTTCTGCGCCTCGACGGTCGCCAAACGATCTTTGGTTTGCCCCACGAATTTGGGTTCCGAAATAAAGCAGGATACCAACGCACACCCACCGCCCATGACATCTTCGCGGGTAATGGAGGCGGCCTTTTTATTGTTGATCAGCTCGCCATACGCCTTGATCCCTTTCAGGATCGCCGCCCAAAAGCCACTTTCGTGGGTTCCGCCTTCGGGGGTGGGGACCGTATTACAATAAGATTGGGTGAAACTGTCACGCGAAGGGGTCCAGTTAATTGCCCATTCGACATTGCCGATGGCAGCAGCGCCAAATTTGTCCGAGAATTTCATTTTCCCAGCGAATGGCGTTTCGGAATAAACCATCGCGCCTTCTAGCCGTTCGGATAGATAATCGGCCAGCCCATTGGGGAATTTAAACGTATCTTTCAGAGGGGTGTCATCATCTTTGCCTAGGCAGGATGCATCGACCTTCCAGCGGATTTCAACACCCGAGAATAAGTATGCCTTTGATTTCGACATGTCATACAGGCGTTTGGGTTTAAACTGTGCTTTGTGCCCAAAAATCTCTGGATCAGGGTGGAATGTCACGCTCGTGCCGCGTCGGTTTGCAATCGTACCTAGGTTTTCAATCGGGCCCTTGGGCAGACCTCGCGAAAACTCCATCGCGTGCAAGCTCTTGTTACGCGCCACTTCGACTCGCAGGTGATCGGACAGGGCGTTGACCACGGATGATCCGACCCCGTGCAAACCGCCAGAGGTCTCGTAGGTGTCACCGGAAAACTTACCGCCTGCATTCAAGGTGCAGAAAATAATCTCTAGCGCTGATTTGGACGGGTCTTTGGGGTGCGGGTCGGTCGGGATACCCCGACCATTGTCACGGACGGTAACGCTGAAATCTGCGTTTAACTCAACTTCGATCCAATTGGCGTGACCGGCCACGGCCTCGTCCATAGAGTTGTCGATAATCTCGGCGACCATGTGATGCAGAGCGCGGTCATCCGTGCCGCCGATATACATACCAGGGCGCAGGCGCACATGCTCCATATCCTCGAGCACTTGGATCGAGGAGGCGTCATAGTCGTTAGAGGCTTGTTCGTCGTTAAATAGGTCTGTGCTGGCCATTTGGGCTCTTGATTCTTTTGTTGCTCGTTGAACCAGACACTAACCCATAATATGCACGCGGTCTATTGCAGAGCGAGCTGGAAGCGGTCGAAATCTGGGTTGCAATCTGTTCCAATGGCTTTGGATGATCCACGCAATGCAAAGGTTTCCGTTGCCCCTGTGAATATGCGAACTGTAACTTTCGATTTCGTTTTCATCAATTTGACGATTTTTCGGAATTGCGATGCGTCCGCAGCGCTAATGGTGCCCAAACCACCTTCGGTATCAGTTTTAGCATAAATCGGATCAGTATCACCAAAATCTAGCATTAAACTGGAATTTGGGTCAGGTGATACGCCGTCGATGATAAAATTGATCGAGGTGATTGGCGCGTTAATACCAGCGTCGCACATAACGTAAATTTCGTTGGTGTCGCCGTTTGTAATTGTCGCTGTACGCACACCATCAAGCGTTTGATGTGACCATGTTCCAGCAGCACATGGCATTGCGACGCATAGTGCGCCCAAGAACGGTAGAAATTTCATAGCAGCAGTCCCCAATCCCACCAATCGGCAGGTTACATAGTGGATCAATCGATCCGTTACTAATTATGGCATCTACGCAGATCAAAGCAGTTTGATCCGAGCCCCTTTGACGCCTGCTAGATATCTAGGTACCCGCTGTGATTGTTTCAAGTTTTTCAAAATTTTTAAATTACTATTCATTTAAGTGTGACAATAGTCACTGTTTTTTAAATGGCGTTTTGAATGGGGGGGCGAAGTCTGGCAGTGGAAAGATAACTAACTGGATTTCGTGTGCAAACTTGGTCATCCCATATGCGCGCGACTTTGGCATTGGGTATCCCACTGATCGGGTCGCATCTGGCGCAAATTTTAATCCAGACCACAGACGTGGTTATGCTGGGTTGGTATGGCGTGGAAGAACTGGCGGGTACGGTACTTGCCACGCAAGTCTACTTTCTTGTTTTGTTAATCGGATCTGGTTTTGCAAGTGCTGTGATGCCTTTGGTTGCCAAGACCTATGCATCTGGTGACGGGGTGGCGATGCGCCAAACTGTGCGCACGGGTGCTTGGATTGCATTGCTTTACGCATTGTTCGCGTTGATCCCCTTTATCTTTCTAGAACCGATTTTGCTGGCGCTTGGGCAGAAACCTGAATTGGCCGCGGTCGCTGGAGAGTTCATGTCGATTGCGCAATGGGGGATAATCCCGGGGTCACTCGCGTTCGTTCTGCGGTCTGTGTTTTCTGCCGTGGCCCGTCCACGCGTTGTGTTGCTGGCCGTTTTGTCGGGCGCGTATTTAAACGGGTTTCTGAATTATTTGCTAATCTTCGGTGAATGGGGCTTTCCTGAAATGGGCGTTCGCGGGTGCGCAATCGCCTCGGTCGCGGCAACCTGCCTGATGTTGGTAATATATGTGGCCTACATATTCTCGATCAAAGAACTGCGCGACTTGCGATTGTTTCACCGTATTCACTTGGTGGATTTCCCGGATCTGCGCGAGGTGTTCCAACTGGGTTGGCCGATCAGCCTGTATATGTTGGCCGAGGTGGGCATGTTCACTGTGTCAGCGCTTTTAATCGGGGCCTTTGGCACACTAGCACTGGCCACCCACGGCATTGTTTTACAGATTGTCACAATCTTTTTCATGATACCGATGGGGTTATCAAATGCTGCAACCGTGCGCGCCGCAAGCTTTTGGGGCGCTGGCCAATCACAAGAGTTGGTGCGCGCAACCATGTCGGCGCTGATGATTGCCTTGGCCGTTGGTGTGATTGTGACGTTGTTATACTTGGCATTCCCGTCTGTGATGATCCCATGGTTCCTAAGCAAAGACGAAACTCGTGTGGATGAGATTATTAAAATGGGCACATGGTTGCTGGTGATCGCGGCGTTCTTTCAGGTGGTGGATTCGGTGCAATTGGTCACCGCCGCTTTGTTGCGCGGATTAAAAGACACACGCGTGCCGATGGTCTATGCCATTCTATCGTTCTGGGTGGTTGGAATACCCAGCGGGTACCTATTGGCGTTCCGCTATGGGTACGGCCCAGCTGGTGTGTGGTGGGGACTGGTGATCGGCCTTTCAGTTGCCTGCGTTCTTTTAGGGACGCGGCTATACAGTCTACTCAAATTTTATGGCAAACCTGAAAATCAAGAGCTTCAGTATTAGCTTTCGCCCATCAAATGTGGGCAAAACGGATACTTGGTCAGATTTTCGTACCCGTCTTCGGTCACCAAAACCTGATCTTCCAACTTGATCGAAAAATCGCCGCCTTCGGGGCTGATCAACGCCTCGGCACATAGAACCATACCCGCCTCTAGTTCATATTCAAACGCGCCCTCGATGAATTTGTCTTGGTATCTGATCAAGGGCCATTCATCGCACAAGCCAACACCGTGGAAACGGCATCCATATTTGCCGGCTATATATTGTTCGTCCAGTTGATGGCCTTTAAAGGTCAGATCACGCATTGGTAGGCCAGGTTTCAGCATGGCCATATTGGTCTGAATGTGTTCAACGCCGTGACGCATGGCATAGATCATATCATCGCGGGGCTTTTCGTCACCGATCCACCATGTGCGGCTGATATCTATGCAGATGCCATAACAGCCGATCAAATCCGTATCGAAGGCCAAGATTTCATTATTCTGTAATCGCCGAGGGCCGCATTCTTGGAACCATGGGTTGGTGCGCGGACCAGTAGAGAGCAGGCGGGTTTCAATCCATTCACCACCGCGTGCGATATTGGCCTTATGCAATTCTGCCCAAATTTCGTCTTCGGACATGCCAACTTGAATTGCATCCTCCATCGCTTTGACGGCAACCTCGCAGGCATGAGACGCGCAGCGCATTGCCAAAATCTCATCAGGGCCTTTGATGGACCGCGATTTCTCGGTGCATTCCTCGCCATCATGTATTTCGAACCCCT
>CALDZS010000154.1 GCA_937944065.1 uncultured Amylibacter sp.
GATCAGATTGACTTGGCCCCATTCTTAGATGCGATTGACAGGGCGACGGGCGACTTGATCACAACCTCTTGTGGGTTTTTGGCACCGTTACAGGATACATTGGCAGCCCAATGCAATAGACCCTTGATCGCATCCGCGTTGGGCCAGTTGGATCAACTTCGCACACATCATGCTCCTAAAGACTTGCGGATCATTACCTTCGACGCGGCAAAGCTTGGGCGGTCTCATTTGCCCAAGGGGTGCAAGATGTTTGAGACATCAATTAGAGGTTTGGATAAAACTTCTCATCTGCGTGACGTGATTTCAAATGATCAGCCGCATTTGGATCAAAATAAAGCCGCCAAAGATACCTGCGATGCGTTTCGCGCAGGTGGGTATGAAAGTGTCAAAGCCGTGCTTTTGGAATGTACCAATCTGCCGCCATACAAACAGGACCTTCGCAAGGTCAGCCCAATACCGATTTATGATATCTTGACTGCGATAGAAGCTGTGATGCCGAATGCTGTTCAACCGCACTATTTATAGAGGATGTTTGATGCCCACTGACTTTGCCGCCGCAAAAACTACAAGCTTTGACGAAATTCCGGTCATCGATATCTCTGCCATTCACACCGAGGCTGGTTTTACCAAGATCGCCACAGAACTTGTGCACACCGCAAAAACCGTCGGTTTCTTCTACATTAAAGGTCACGGGGTTTCGCCCCAGCTAATGAAGCAGGCTTTCGCGGCGTCAGAACGGTTTTTCGCTTTGACCGCCAAAGACAAGTCCACCATCGCGGTTGATGGTAATCAACGCGGTTGGATGGGGCAGGGAATGACGCAATTGGAAGGGGCTAAAACCCATGACGCAAAAGAAGTGTTCTTTTGGGGCTGGGATGTGGCGCGCGATGATCCAGATGTGATGGCGGGCGTGCCGATGGTATTCCCCAACCAATGGCCAGACGCGGTCGCACCCTTCCTTAAACGTGACCTTCTGCCATATTATGATGCAGTCATCAATTTAGGCCGAACCGTTTTAAGCGCTTTGGCGCATGGGCTTGGGAAGCCAAAGGATTTCTTTGCCGCCGCGTATGAAAAACCATTGGGGCGCGGACAGTTGGTTTATTATCCCCCCATGAGCGACGAAGATTTGGACGCTGAACGTTTTGGGGCAGCGCCGCACACGGATTTTGGTGTGTTGACAGTGCTGTTGCAGGATATGCAAGGCGGGCTACAAGTCCGCAACCAAGCAGGCGACTGGATCGAAGCACCACCGATCGAGGGCAGTTTTGTGTGCAACATTGGCGACCTGTTAGAACGCTGGACCAACGGTGATTTGGTCTCTACCAAACACCGTGTGATTAACCGTAATAAAACCGCGCGTTATTCTATCCCCGTATTTTGTGACCCAGCCAGTCAAACCATTATCGACCCGTCAGATTTTGACAACGGTGCGAAGAAATTTAAAAAAATAACGGCCGGCGAACATATTCAAAACCGCAATCGCAAAAATTTCTCTCAGTATAAAAAAACCTGAACTAGGCCGGCGCGACTTGCATTGTGTAGTCCTAGTACACAGAGAATTCTGTCACTTGCGCGATGCTTTTTGAAGATCAGAATAACGCTCAACCTTGCCTAACTAAACACGTGTTCAGATATTTTTGTTCGCGTCAAAGTTGTTTTGTGATATTTTGCACAGACAGCTTTGGCGCACTTGGCCAAGCTCAGTCCACTATTTCATCAATATTTTTAACTCGAAAGGAACTAAAATGTCAGAAGTATTTAATGGACAAGTAACAGTAGGAAAGGCCGCCTCAGGTGATGTGACAATCAGCCTGAACGGCGAAAACGGAGACGCAACCCTTGGCGGTTCAAACAGCGACGGTGATTTAAAGCTGACAGATTCCAGTGGCAACGTTCGGATAAACCTTAACGGTGGCGGCAACAGCATCACATTTTCGAATGCTGCAGGCGAGACTATTGCAACGATTGGATCGAACGGCAATCTGGTCTTGGGCGGCGGCGCGTCTGACGGTGATTTGACGATCAAAGACTCTTCAAATCAAAACCGTCTAACCGTTGATGGTAATAACGCCAGATTGCGGATGTTTAACGCGACTGGTGGTCAGATCGTTTCACTGGGCGACAATGGTAACATTACCCTTGGCGGTCTGGGCATGGACGGTGATGTCACGTTGCGCGATGACACGGGCGCCGACACGGTTCGCATGAACGGCCAAGAGGGCAATATGACCTTGGGCGGAAACGGTAAAGACGGTGACATTTGGTTGAAAGACGCCAATGGTGAAAATTCCGTTCACCTGGATGGCAATCAAGCGAACTTGTTCATGGGTGGAAACGGGCGTGATGGCGATATTGCCTTGTTCGCAGCGTCGGAAAACAACCCTGCCGATGATGCCGCAAAGGCAACCATTCACTTAAACGGTGATGCGGGTGATATCATCCTTCGCAATGCAGATTGCGCCGAAGAGTTCACAGCAGCGCCCATGACAGGGGCAGAGCCTGGTGACGTTATGGTTTTGGATGACGAAGGGCTGATGCGCCCGTGTGACGTTGCTTTTGATAAACGCACAATTGGCGTGATTTCTGGTGCGGATTTGTACAAGCCTGGCATTATTTTGGATCGCCAAGATGACATGGAAGACCGTCACCCAATTGCACTTGTTGGCAAAGTTTGTGTTCGGGTCACCGATGAAAACGGACCAATTCGCATTGGCGATCTTGTCACCACATCCAGCAAAACTGGACACGCGATGGCGGCTGGCGACGATGCCAAAGCGTTCGGTGCGGTGATTGGCAAAGCCTTGAAAAACCACGAAGCAGGCGACGGCATGATCCCCATTGTCATCGCTTTACAGTAAGGAGGTGTTGACATGGCTAGTACAAGATCAACACTGAACTGCATCGGTCGAAATACGACTGGGTCAAATTCGGTTCTTAAAGACCTGTTCGGATTTATCCGCGCGCGGGTTCCTACGGACGAGTCTGGTGCAACGTTTTCGGTCTCGATGAAAGATGCGATTGATGGCATGGAAGGTCGGCACGTCCATTTGAACGTGATTGCGGTTGGTTGGTGGAATGATTTTTCCAGCACTGACGCAGACACCGGACGGCGCAAGACCGATTTTGCGATTATGCGAACGCGGCAAATCTATGAACAAGCCAACCTTGGGGTCGGGCTGGTGCGATATGGCGTTATCGATCAAGCGGATGCTGACGGATACCATAATATCGGGTCTGAAGGCGAGGCCGATGATTTATCGGATGATTTCAGCATGAGCGGTTCGGGCATTGATTGCTTCGTTCCACGAACGATTTCTGACAATGATTTTATTGGTATTTCACCGGTGGATGGCGATTGCAGCAAAGGCGGCAAAAGCGATGGCTTGATCGCTGGCGCGATTGATCGCGGCGGTTCCGTCAATACAAGCTTTGACGAGTTTGCCAGAACGTTCGCCCATGAGATTGGCCATTATTTAAGTCTGCCGCACAATCATGGTTCGTCTTGCCCCAGTGGTAGTTCGCGCAACAATCTAATGGCGCAAACGCGATGTATCACCGTAGATGCTCGCACTGCGACATCCCTTACTTCATCTCAAAGCTCGGACATGCGGGGCCATTGCACCACAAATTCCGGCTGTTAGGAGGATATAATGTCAAATTTAGATCAAGAACGACGACTGAAGGAGTTTTCAAACCAAGAACTGCTTTCGGCCATCAAAGGGCAAACGTCAAAAGTGTCAGAGGTGCTTGCGACACGAGCATTGCTAGGTCGCACGAAAGGGCGCAGTCTGGCAACGGCAGTAGAGATTCTGGAACATCAGAAAAAGCCAGACCTACGCATTGCTGCCTTTAGATCCTTGGGGCAGGCGATTGATCCGCGTGCTCAAAAGGTTCTGATTGATAACCTTGGCGCGCGCGATCAAGCAGAACTGCG
>CALDZS010000155.1 GCA_937944065.1 uncultured Amylibacter sp.
CAGCACCAGCGCGAATAAACATGCGATGATACAATTCCAACACGCGTGCTTGCTCGTTGGTCAAACTCAGATCCTCTGCCGTATCAACCAACGTTTGGATCCGTGCAAACAGCTCCGCGTTCATCATGGTTTCGCTGTCGAACGCCGCCCAACGTGGTGCCAGATCACGTTGCAAGCTTTCCAAGGTTTCGTTTGAATGCGCCCCCACCAGATTATGAAACACGCCGGCCACCCGATCCATAAATGTATCGGCGCGCTCCATGGCTTCGATGGTGTTTTCAAATGTCGGAGCCGCATCTTGTGCAACGATCGCGTTGATTGCAGCACGGCTTTGTATGAACGCCTCGTCAAATGCGGGCGCGAAATGGGCGTTGTTGATCAGGCCAAAGGGCGGAACTTGAAACAATGTATCCCAAGGTTGGAAGAACGGGTTTTTTGATGGCATCTGGGTATTCCTTTGATGTTCGAAGTTAACCTAGGGCGGCCTACCAGGATATTCCAGTGCAATGGTGACGGTTGCTTGCCTTAAATTGGTCACCTTCAGGATGTATTAATATTTAACACCCAAGTGGGGTGACCGAATCGAAATAGTATTTTTGGGGGAAATTATGCGTGCACTTGTAATCATTATACCGATTGTGGCTTTTATGGTTTTCGTTGGCGTAAACCAATATATGCCTGCATCAGCAAATCAATCTGATCAAGCCACCGCCGCGGCGGATAAAGAAGCTGCGCTTCCTCAGGACGCAAAACCTTCTGGCCCAAATCTGATCATCGCTTGGTTCAAAGAGAAATTCGGTGGGAAATCCAGTTCTGGCGGCTCTAATGCTGATAAAGGGTTCGGATTCCAATATGGCGATTGCAGCAAAGTAGGCCAAGCCAAGCGGTGCCGTACCAAAAGCTAGGCTATCAAGCCTTGCCAAACCCTATGATTTATCCAAATGTCGCAACTGTGCGGTTTCGGGTCGAGTTCCCCGCGCCGAACGCACAGCTATTTTGCGATTGTGTGCGCAACGCTCATTAAGGATCACATCATGAAAACCCATGTAAAAGCACTGGTTGTTGGCGGCGGCGCTGTTGGCGCAGGGATTGCCTATCATTTGGCCAAGTATGGTTGGAAAGATGTGATGCTTTTGGAACGCGATGAGCTGACGTCAGGATCGACTTGGCACGCTGCCGGCTTGCTGCCATTGTTCAACATGGGGTACGCGACGACGCACCTGCATGATTATTCTGTAGAGTTTTACAAATCTTTGGAAGCAGAGACAGGTTTGAACGCTGGATTTTCTATCGTGGGCAATTTGCGCATGGCACAGACCAAAGAGCGGATGGATGAATATATGCTATACGGCTCCATCGCGGAAACCGTGGGTGTTGAATATCACAATATGACACCCGCCCAGATTAAGGAACGCTGGCCATTGATCCGCACCGACGATCTGGAAGGTGCTATTTACCATCCTGGCGACGGGTATATTAACCCTGCTGATGTGACCATGGCGATGGCCAAGGGTGCGCGCCAATTGGGCGTGACGATTGAACGTAAATGGCAGGTTGATGGATACGAATGGACCGGGTCAGAATGGAAAGTAACCTGCACCAAGATGGTCGAAAAGGGCGGTAATCTGGTTCCGTCTGAGGAACAGATTGTTATTACGGCTGAACATGTTGTCACCGCCACGGGCAACCATGCACAGCGCACAGCACAGCAATTGGGTATCAAAATCCCTGCCATTCCTGTGGAGCATCAATTCATCGTCACCGACGTTGATCCATCCCTGCAAAAATGGCGTGCCGACGGAAACCCAGAACACCCAGTAATCCGCGACGCCGACGCGCAATCTTATGTCCGCGAAGAGCGCGGCGGCTGGATTTTGGGCGTGTACGAAGCAAACGCACCTGCGCGGTTTGAATATGGCGTGCCAGACAGCTTCCGCGCTGATTTATTCCCGTTAGACCTAGAACGGATCGAAGACCAGTATATGGCGATGATCCACCGCATGCCGTCTTGCGAAGAAAGCGGCCTGAAGGACGATTTCAACGGCCCAATTTGCTACACTCCCGATGGCAACCCATTGGTCGGTCCCGCACCCGGTCTGCGCAACATGTGGCTGGCTGAGGGGTTTAGTTTCGGTATTACGGCCGCTGGAGGTGTTGGTAATTATCTGGCGCAAATGATGGTCGAAGGCGAAGCCGAAATCGACATGGCATCCTTGGATCCGAAACGCTACGGATCGTGGATGACCACCGAATATGCGATGCGTAAAAACGAAGAATGCTACGAGCATGTGTATATTCTGCACCACCCAGACGAAGAACGCGAAGCAGCGCGCGCCTTGCGCACATCGCCAGCTTATGACCGTCAAAAGGCGGCAGGTGCGCAGTTCGGCCAAGTGAACGGTTGGGATCGCCCCAATTATTACGCGCCAGTTGGTTTCGATGACAAAGCATCCCGTTCGTTCCGTCGTGGCGGTTGGTGGCAATATGCCGTGGACGAGGCTAAAGCCATTCGTGAAGGCGTTGGGCTGATAGATGCGACGGCGTTTACCAAACATGTTGTAAAGGGGCCAGGTGCCAC
>CALDZS010000156.1 GCA_937944065.1 uncultured Amylibacter sp.
ATGGTGGACAAGTCACCCAAGGCGACACGCCGCCCTTTTTGCTCGCCCAAGGTTTTGCCCTTGGGACCCGCGGCCAAAGGCGCTTCTTCAGTGATGGAATTCCATTCGCCACAGGCATCGCAACGTCCTGCCCATTTTTTGTGGGATACGCCGCAGGATGAGCAAGAAAAGACAAGGGATGTTTTGGCCATGGCGCAGGTTTACCCAACAGTTACGGGTTTGGAAAGTGGATTTCTAACGCGCTTTGGCGACAAAATAGACGCGGCGGCCCTTCTCGACTAAATAGTGATTGTTGCCTGCTTTGGAAATCGTGAAACACCGTTTGCGGTGGCGATGTGCTTGGGTGCAAAACCCTGTGCCATTGGCCGTTAGCAGCAACTTATCCGCGCCCCACAAATTTCCCGTGACGCGCGCTAGATTCTTACCGAAATCAAAATGCACAAAGAATGTGCGCGGTTTATGAAATCCGAAAAAATCATGATGCTCACGTCCTATTGTTACGACCCGGGTCTGGTCGACCAGTCGAAAACTTTTGCCGTCTAAGAACGATTTGGCATCTATGGCAGCACTCGGTGTGGCGATCAAAGTCAGCCCGATTAGTATCCCAGCGAATAGAGTTTTCATGATGTGTCCTTTACGCCTATCCTTTACAAATAGGGGCTATCAGCGACAAATCAAACGGGTGTATCCGTTTTTGGCGCAAACACTGTGATGGCATAGGATAATAATACGCAGGCTGTGAACAGGTACAGACCCCATGCGGTTTCCAATCGCCCGACACCCACACCCTTGGCCACGACGATATAAATCGCGATCAAGAATATGTCGGCCATGGCGAGTTTGCCCAGTACTGCCAAAGTGGGTTTGATGGCTGGAGACATTAGATTGAATTGGATCAACGCCGTCCCGACCACTTTGGTCATAGGGGCAACCAAGGCCAAGAACGTGACCAACAAAGCAAGGATCACATCCTTTTGCCACAAAGCTTGCAAACCGGTGATCACACTGATCTCGTCCAATTTGAAAAACGGTAACAGACCCGCGCGTAGCATGGGGGCGAACCAAGCGATTGGGAACAGGACCAAAAGAGATAGGTTGGCGAATTTAAGGATGTTCATTCTGGGCAGTCCAATTTACGAGCTGAGTTCAATTTTTTAATCGCTGCATTCGCGATCTTGTCAGTCAATTTCCCACTCTCTTCGCGCGCAGCACTTTTCGCATTGATTTGTTCGCACTTCGCCTGTTGTTCGACGATGCGGCGTTGATCTGCGGCATAGTTGCTTTTGGCAATTGCAAAGGAAACTAAGCAGTACAACGTCAACAGGACAATGCCTAACTCTATGCAGAGAAAGAAGAAGGCGCGGATATCCATGTTGGCATCAGCCCAGCGGCTGCGCGGGAATATTCGGTTCAAAAGGCAGATAGAAAACAATGCGCACAGGATCATTGCGGGCACAAAAAACCATGGACCGTATAGGCTCGTCACTTTGCTGGATGACAGGCTACCGTAAGCCATCCCTAAATACCCAAAGCCAAGATATAGGATCGTCGCGATGAACAATAATCCGAAGATGCGCATAATACCCTTATCGGTAATTGGTACACCAAGGTTATTTAGGATCCAACGCAGGACACGCAGAGTCAATTCGGCGATGCCAGAAAATATAGCGAGCAGGAATTGAGCCAAGATAACAACGATTTCCACTAGCTATAAATTCCTATTCAGCTTGTTATAGATTTCTTGCTTAAAATACGGGCTAAGATCGCCCTCGAACCCAGCCAGTTTATGCAATATGGGCAATTTATCCACCGCTTTTACGCATAGGTCCAAAAACTGAGTAAAACGGGCTATGCAATTTGCCTCGCAACTCGCAATGGCTGGGTTTGTCCGCATCTCGGTAGCGATGATTTTCGCTTCGTCCAGTGTGGGGGTAGAAAAATGCAAGTCAACATCGTTTGCATCCATCAGATCAAAAGCAGGCAGTCCGATTTGGGGTAATGGCTTGCTGCCATGCGACGCATATCCACGCACCATTTTTACCATGAACTCTGCGCGTGACTTGCAATGGTAATGGCGCAGGTTGGCATGTGAGTAGTCGAAATTGGGCAAGGTCTTGGCGCTGTGGTTAACAGATTTTCCATCAGGGGTGACCCAACGCATATCGCTCGCGACATTTTGCGGGCGATGGACATTGTAATCCGTGATTAAGCGCGGCGAGAAAGTAGATTTCATTTGATGAAAGGCGCGTTTGGTGCCTACGTTGGTCGGGGTGGCAGCGCGGGTGAAACGATCCGTGACGGGGGCGGGATCAAACTGAATTGCACCACCTGATCCGATCATTCGCCACGCAAAGCTGATAATATCAGGGTGATCAAGACGATCTAACATCGTGGCGAAACTAGCGTCGCCTGGCAGCTCTAGATATTCATCGATATCGCAAAGGAACATGTAGTCCGCCGTCTGGACATTGGGCAAAGTCTGCGCCCATCCATAGGCACGTCGTTGGGCGGCAAGGCCTCTTAAATCTGCTGGGGCATGGGCAGGATCAGTATTGTCGAGATAGGTGATATACCCTGCATCCGCCAACGCCAAACACAACTGATCCGTGCCATCGACGCTATCGTTTTGTGCGATGATTATTTGGCCAAAGCCAAGGGCGCGGTAATAGGCAACCCAGTCGATAATATAAGGGGATTCGTCTTTGATGGATGTGATGACGGCCAGCGTCACCGCACTGCTTCGATCGGGCCCTCAGCGCGACCATTCAGGAATTGATCCAAGTACGGATTGCCAGAGGTTTCCAACTGATCAATCGGCCCTGTCCATTGCACGATACCGTCGTGGATCATCGCGACCTTGTCGGCAATCGCGCGCACCGATGACATGTCGTGCGTGATGGTCATGGCGGTGGCACCCATTTCGACCACAATCTCGCGGATCAGTTCGTTAATCACGCCAGACATAATCGGGTCGAGGCCGGTGGTAGGTTCGTCGAAAAAGATAATGTCAGGTTCTGCAGCAATGGCGCGGGCTAGGCCGACGCGCTTTTGCATACCGCCTGATAATTCGGCAGGAAACCTGTCGGCAACATTTGCCTTCAGGCCAACACGGCGCAGTTTTTCTATCGCGATTTCGCGGGCTTTATCCTTGTGCAGCTTCTGTTCCCCGCGCATCAAACGGAATGCAACATTCTGCCAGACAGACAAACTGTCGAACAGGGCGCCGCCTTGGAACAACATGCCAAACTGCGCTAAAAACGCGTCGCGGTCACCCGCGGTTGCATCCTTGCCGTTCACCAAGATCGTGCCGCTGTCGGGGGTGATCAAGCCAAGAACAGATTTTAGCAACACGGATTTACCCGTACCTGATCCGCCAATGATCACCATGCTTTCGCCCTTGGCCATCGACAGATCTATGCCCGCCAACACATGGTTGTCGCCAAAGGATTTATGCAGGTTTGAAATCTCGATCATGCGGAAAAGAACGCTTCTGTCAGGATGTAATTTGCGGCCAATATCAACACGGATGCCGCCACAACGGAGGTTTTCGTTGCTTTACCAACGCCCTGCGCGCCACGTTCGGATTGCATGCCGTAATAGCATCCCATCATAGCGGCGATCACACCAAAGGCAGCGCCTTTGACCAGACTAGAGACCACGTCCATGATCTCTAAGAAGTTGTAGGTGTTTTGCAGATAAGCCGCCTCGTTAAAGCCCAAGCGACCTGTTGCAACCAAATAGCCGCCCATAATGCCGATTGTGTCGCCCACGGCCACCAGCATCGGCACCACGATCAAAGCGGCCAAAACACGTGGCACTGTCAGGTATTTCATCGGATGCGTGGATAGGGTGACCAATGCGTCCAACTGTTCCGTGACTTTCATCGTCGCGATTTCGGCGGCGATGGATGATGTTACACGCGCCGCGATCATCAGGCCGACCAATACGGGGCCAAGTTCGCGCACCATGCCGACGGCAACGATTTGCGGCACGACTGCCTCGGCGTTGAAGCGTGCGCCACCAGCATAGATTTGTAGGGCAAGTGCTGCGCCTGTGAAAATGGCGGTCAGGCCGACGACAGGTAGGCTGAAATACCCGATATGCAACAATTGTGCCGCCAACTCGCGCGGATAAAACGGGGGGCGGAAGATATGCATGAACGTCTGGGCTGCATACATTACGACACGACCGATAGAGGCAAGAATTGCTAGCGTGGCCGCACCGATGGCGGCAAATGGGGTCAAGAATATATCCATATTATTCCCCGATATAGCGACGCGCATAGCGATTGCCAAGCGAGGTTAGAATTTCATATCCAATGGTGCCAGCGGCATCCGCTAGCATGTCCACGGTTTGATGCGAATTCAGCAAAGACAGCGTGTCTGGTACATCATCCAACTGTGATACATCGACGGTTAGCAAATCCATGGAAACGCGGCCGATTAGGGGGCAAGCAACATCGCCTGCATATAGATGCACATCGTTGCCACCCATCGCGCGGATCAAACCATCGGCGTATCCCGCAGCGAGTGTTGCTACACGCGCGTCTTTCGTCGCCGTCCAACCTGCGCTGTAGCCGACAGTTTCACCTGCCCGAACCGTGCGCGATTGTATCACTGGAATATCCAAGTGCGCGACAGGGAATGCATTTTGAAACGGCGCACCGCCATACAGGCCAACACCTGGGCGACACATATCGAAATGATAGTCAGCACCCAGCAATGTACCCCCAGTCGCCGCCAGTGATTTGGGCGCGTTCAGCCCATCGGTCATGGCATGAAACTGTTCCAACTGTTGGGCGTTTTGCGGGTGGTCAGGATCGTCCGCACAAGCCAGATGACTGATGATCAGTTTTGCGTCTTGCGCTACTTCACGGTTTGGGATGAATTCTTCTGCCTCCATTCCCAAACGGTTCATGCCAGTGTCCAATTGAATGCCAAACGGAGCGCCTGAACATTCAGACCTGAATTGGTACAATTGTTTGGGCGCGTTCAGCATCGGGATCAGGTTGTGCGATTTCAGATGGGCTGCGTCTGTCAACATCATGCCTGAAAACACATAGATGTCCGCATCATTGCCCACGGCTTCGCGAACTTTTGTACCTTCTTCGGCGACGGCGACAAAGAAACTGCGCACGCCGTGTTTGTGCAGGGCGCGCGCGATCGGGGCGGCGTCCAGTCCGTACCCATCTGCCTTTACCACAGCGGCTGTTTTCACGTCACCTGCCGATTTGGCATCCAACGTAGACCAGTTGGCGCAGAGAGCTTCGAGGTCGATGGTAAGGGTCGCGGCGGTCATGGGAACTTCTTTGTTGTTTCCCCTATCGGTTATCATTTTGCGAGATCAAAGATCAACGACAATAACCGACGCGGTCAGAGAAGTAGGGTGGGCATGTGTCCAAGCTACCCAACGTTTGTTTTGCATTTTTCGTCCAACTTGTGTTCAGTCCCTAAATCTTAACTATTAGCCGTTTCTAAAAAGGACTGCCTGTGCCCAAAGACACAACAAGTACCGTGATTACATCCAATTTGCGCGCGTCGTTTGACATGCATCGGGCAAGATTTTTGGACAATCCCTTTCCACTCTATGCGGATCGAATGGATAATTTATCCAAATTGGATCGCATGATTGCGCAGAACAAAGAGGCTTTGATTACAGCGATTAACAGTGATTTTGGCTGTCGGTCGCGGACCGAAACAATCCTTGCCGAGATCGTGAACTGTCACGGTTCGGTTCATTATGCGCGCAAGCACTTGCGCCGTTGGATGCGACCGCGGCGGCGGCGTACATCCTTTTGGTCGCTGCCTGCGAAAACGTATCGCCTGGCGCAACCGCTTGGCGTGGTTGGAATTATGTCGCCTTGGAATTACGCGCTGCACTTGGCAGTCGCGCCGTTGGCGTCCGCACTGGCGGCAGGCAATTGTGCGATGCTGTGCATGTCCGAAGAAACCCCGACCCTGACCGCCTTGATGACGGATTTGATTGCGCAAACCTTTCCTGCCGATCAGGTTAGCGTGGTTTTGGCAGGACCCGAAACTTCGCCAGAGTTTGCGTCCCTTCCGTTTGATCATCTGTTATTCACCGGCTCGACCCGCGTTGGCAAATTAATCGCAGCGGCTGCAGCCCAGAATTTAACACCAGTGACGTTGGAATTGGGCGGCAAGTCACCCGCCATCGTCGCCCAAGACTATTCGGTGGCAGAGGCGGCTGCGCGGATTGCTTGGGGCAAAACCTTGAATGCGGGGCAGACCTGCGTTGCACCTGATTATGTGTTTGTACCCAAGGGCAACGAACAGGAATTTGTCGATGCCGCACTGGCGAAGTTCACGGCATCTTATTCCAGCATGAACGATCCTGATCTGACCGCAATAGTGTCAGAGCGGTTCTTCGTGCGGATGCAAGCTATGCTGGAAGAGGCGCGTCAGGGCGGCGCCACGATTTTGCAACCCGATGGGATGACTGCAACGGATACAAACGGCGTTTACAAAATACCGCTGACCATAGTGTTGGATGCACCTGACGACTGCGAATTGATGCAAGAAGAAATCTTCGGCCCGATCTTGCCTGTGAAAACCTATACCGATCTGTCCGCAGTCGTGCGTTATATCAACGCCCACGACCGCCCGCTGGCTTTGTATTGTTTCACCCATGCGCGCGATACCATTCAGATGTTCCAACGCGAAACCGTGTCGGGCACCTTTGGTGTGAACGAAACGGTTGTGCAATATGTCCAAGAGGATTTAGCCTTTGGCGGCGTGGGTGCCAGTGGGCAAGGTGCCTATCATGGGCCCGAAGGGTTCGATACCTTTTCGCATCTGAAATCCGTTTTCGAACAGCGCAGTATCGGATCACATACGGGGATAAAATTGCTGCATCCTCCCTATGGTCGCTTGGCCAGTTTCATTCTGAAGTTGATGAAAGGCTGATCAAAGCACACCCGCCCCGCCGATCACAGGGAAGGGCGAGGAGGCGGATATCTGCGTGATATCTTAAATAGGGGGCAGCGCTGCCAGTGCGGTTGGATGTGAAAGGGTTTCAACCTTTCCTTTGTAGGGGATATATCCCCGCCAAGCCTGTCAGCCTGACCATCTACGATGTAAAGACCCTAGGGGCCCCAAGCCTTGGCTGGGGTTAGGGCGATAACCACTGTGTCGACGGGTTGGTTTTAGACTGCGAAGGGTTGCGATTAGGTTATGGGTGCGTTCGGTTGGGGGTGGAATGTCCGCTTTGAGCCCAAACTTACCGGCCTTCAAACTTTACTTAACAGCACAGGCCAAGCTTGAGCGTTAGATTAAAATCCATTTAACGCTTCCTGATTTCTGTGTTTCTTAAAGTAATTATTGAGACTGCGCCAAAACCATATTCTTTATTTTTGTAGAGGATGTACGAGGGTTATAACTTACTTGGAAAGTTTCCTTACCCATTTCCTTCAAATAGGTATCCACATCAACATTATGAGAGCTTGTTCCCCAATCTTCACCAATTACAAAAATATCCACATTCACCGCTTTGCATCCCGATACGTATTCAAGTTCGTGATATGGGCGGACAATGTCGACACAACTCAACGCCTGTAACATTTCCACGCGTTGTTCCAAGGGAACGACTGGGACATTAGGTTTGTACATATTCACCACCTCGTCCGAAGCGACACCTACGGCGAGCACGTCGCCGAGTGATTTACAATGATTCAACAAAGCAAGATGCCCGACATGAAGTAAATCAAATGTTCCGACTGTATAGACTATCATTTGTTAGTTTATCCTTTTACCTACCCATAAATGGTGCTAGCACACGGGATCTGAATCCACGTATGCGCGACATTTATTTAGTAGATTCATATAATTAAGCGAAGATATCTCCAGACCTTCAGAAGCCTGGAACCGGTCGATGTTTTGAATATCTTAAATCTCAAATCCACGCAGACTAGGTAGCGGAATTTGCCTGTCTAACATCGATTGGGCTCTGATCCTCTAACTCAAAGGACCTGCCATGACAACTGAAAACTCCACAGCCCCGATGCTGCCAACCAGATCGATCCTATCTTATATCAAAGACTTGCCCAACATTTGTTCCCTTGCAGGACTTGGTTGTACGTTGCTTGCAATCTACTTTTTGATCGTAGGTATTTATGCCGCCGCGATGATCGGCATGATATGGGCGGTCGCCTTTGATTGGGCAGATGGGCTTATTGCGCGCCGAATGAAGGGGCGAACAGGCGCGGACAGCAAATTTGGTGGGCAGCTTGATTTGCTGATTGATATTGTGAGCTATGGTGTGACGCCAGCAATCTTGATTTTGAGCTACGGTAATTTTCACCCAGCCTTCTTGCCTGTTGTATTCATTATGTTAGTTTTCGGTGCGATCCGACTTAGTTACTTCAGTACTTTTGGCCTGTCCGATGATGCAAAGTATACTGGATTAGCAATTGATAATAATAGTATTATCCTTGTTTTCCTGTTTATGTTTGCAGGATATTTTGACCGTTCTGGATTTGCCATTTTTCTTGCCGCCAGCGGCCTGTGTCTTGCAGTCTTGAATGTTTCTCAGATAAAAACACCAAAGTTGTCTGGAAACCCCATAAACGTCTGCCTACTTGGAGGTTATACTCTTGCCGTAAGTATTTTCTATGGATGGTCTCTAGTGTGACAATTGCTCGGGTGTTACTCTGAGTGTCATACGTGCTCAGTCATAGTTGAAATTCAACGGTCGCTTTGTCCCCCATACCAGACGCTGTTGTTGCGAGATTATATCAACACCTACCCAGTGGCATAGGGGCGCCTCGATAATAAACCTATCTGATTATTCGGGACAAAACGGCGGAGATTGTTACATCACCTTCAGCCCCTTCAACAAGTTATCTGCGCGCCTTGCGCAACATGATCAGCAAGGCCTCGTTCGGGTCTCCGTCAGGCAAAATACCCTTGGATTTCTGAAACGCGCTGATGGCATCGATGGTGTTCGGGCCGATGATCCCGTCCGGCTCGCCAATGTCATAAC